>JAAYBO010000305.1 GCA_012730095.1 Clostridiaceae bacterium | reverse complement strand
GTATGGACCATTGGAAATTCCACAAGCATTAAGGGTTTTAAAGCTTTACATTTTTATTGCTGAAAAACTATATAGAATTATATTGTTTTAACTGTCGGAAATATAGACTAAATATAATTATAATCAATACAAATAATGTTATTTTAGAGATAAAAAAAATAGGGATTCGAAACTGAACCAAAGCCTATTTTCTTTATTTAATAGTTTTTCAATCACTTTGACATTTTTCTATATATGGAAGGGGAAACACCTACTTTATCTCTGAATATTTTGGCGGAATGCCCGCTATAATCCATATTGCAAGCCGCAAAAGCCTGAGAAATGGTTAGGTTGACATCCATCAGCTTTTCCTTCAATTTCCCTATTTTATAGTTTATGTAATATTCATAAGGTGTTACTCCGGTATGCTTCTTGAACAGCTTTGAGAAATGGGCTTTACTCAGGCATGCCGCCTGTGCTGTTTTGTTTGCGTCGTACTTTTCCATCCAGTGGTTTTCAATATATTCTTTAGCCTTTTCAATTTCATTTTTGCCGCGATAAATCCTCCTGTTAATCAGAAAAGAAACAACGTATACCACACATTTATTTTCGTCAAAAACCGGAAAAATCGTAATGTCCTGATATACGGCATCCAGATCCAAATCCCGTATACCATACCGCTTCACGATATCTTCCAAAGGAACTTTTATTTCGGGAAAAAAAACGACTTCTCCCTCAAAAGCACGCTTTACCAGGTGAAGCTTACCTAACGCAATAATAGCGGGATCTTCGAATATATTGTACTTTCCAACAACCAAGTCCGGATCGGAAACATGATATTCGTCTAATATGGCCTTATTTACCAGCACTGTTGTTCCATCAGCAGCGTAAACCTCAATCGGGTAGGGAAAGCATTCTATCACCTTCGCAAGCAGCTCTTCTTTCCCTAAGAACGACTGAAATGATTCTGTAATATGCTTTTGCTGGCCTTCCATATCATTTCTCATCTTTATCACCTGTTTTCAGGCTTTTTATAACACCGATTGTTAGTCAGTTATTTTTATTCCATTATACTATAAATTTCGGTATATTTCATTTTTTACTTATGTATTAACGCACAAATCGGTGATGGCTGAATTAGGGCAGTACTCCATATCTGAAAAATGCGATTAAACTGCCTGAAATTTGAACAAATAAGACCGCATGGAATGAACCTGAGCCGTATACTACCCGGAATACGGTTACGGGAACATTAAAGTGTACCTTGGCTTTTTTACAGAACTTTCGCAAGAAATGCCTTCAAGCGGTCGCTTGAAGGATTTGAAAATAACTCAGAAGGAGGCTTTTCTTCCACTATTTTTCCTTCATCCATGAATATAATCCGTGTTCCAACTTCACGTGCAAATCCCATTTCGTGAGTCACCACTACCATCGTAATTCCGCTGTTGGCAAGCTGCCGCATAACATCCAGCACTTCGCCCACCATCTCCGGATCAAGCGCACTTGTTGGCTCGTCAAACAGCATGACATCCGGTTCCATACACAAAGCCCGAACTATGGCAATTCTCTGTTTCTGGCCTCCTGACAGCTGTGACGGATAAGCTTCCATTCTATCTGCCAGACCTCCACGTTCCAAGAGTTCCGTAGCTTTACGGACAGCTTGTTCGCGAGGCTGTTTCAGAACCTTTACAGGACTAAGGATCATATTATCTAAAACAGTCATATGAGGAAATAAGTTAAATTGCTGAAATACCATTCCCATCTTTTGTCGATACTTATTTATATCCACCCTGGGATCTGTAATATCGGTTCCTTCGAAGAATATTTTCCCCCCTGTTGGCAATTCCAACAGGTTAAGGCATCTTAGAAAAGTGGATTTTCCGCTGCCTGAAGGTCCAATGACTACCGCTATATCACCTTTATGTATTTCGGCATCTATCCCGTCTAACGCATGTATACTGCCAAAGCTTTTTGTTAAATTTTCTACCCTTATCAACGTTTCATCGATCACTGCTGCGAAGTCTCCTTTCCATTACCCCCACTCCTTTAGACAACAGCATAACCATGAACAGGTAAATAAGCGCCACTGCAATTAAGGGCATAAAAGCATCATATGTACGACCGCGGATAATATCGCCCCCCTTTGCCAAATCCTGTAAAGCGATATAACCTGAAATCGAGGTTTCTTTCAAAAGAACAATAAATTCGTTAGCAAGGGCGGGCAAAACATTTTTAAATGCCTGGGGCAGTATTATGTAATACATTGTTTGGAAATAGTTCAACCCGAGACTTCGCCCTGCTTCCATTTGTCCTATGTCAATTGACATAATACCAGAGCGGACAATTTCGGCTACATAAGCGCCTGAGTTAATTCCAAAAGCTATGATTGCCGCTAATACTTTGTCAACATTAACAGACGCGAAAACAACAAAATATATAATCAGAAGCTGTACCACGACCGGAGTCCCGCGAATGACCGTAATATATAATCTGCACAGGGCATCCGGCATCTTCATCTTCCCGGTTTTATCGTGAGTTGATCGTATAATGGCAATGATGAAACCGATAAAAATGCCGATTAAGGCAGAAAAGAAAGTAACCTCTAATGTAATGCCTAATCCATTTAATAAATACTTCCAGCGATTATCAGATATAAAATTGTTAATAAATTTTATCTGGAAATCCTTTATCCATTCAGCCAATATTATACTCCTGTTCTAAGAAGACAACGGGCGGTATTAAACCGCCCCTATTAAGTTCTGTGATTTCTAATCCGCCGATATGTACTTATCAATAATGCTCTGAAGTGTTCCATCTTCAGAAAGTTCTTTCAGAGCTTTATTTATTTTATTTAATAAATCTTCGTTTTTCTTTGAAATAGCTATGGCATAATCCTCAACAGTATACGCTTCCGGAAGGATTTGCAGGCCTGGGTTTTGCTGAACAAATACTTTAGCGGGTTCATTATCAATAACAACCGCATCAACTTTACCCTGAATCAAAGCCTGCACCGCTTCAACGCCTTTGCTGTACCGCTGGACATCAGCATCCGGCATCTCATCGGTAACATATATGTCTCCGGTAGTGCTTTCCTGTACCCCGACAGATTTATCGGCCAGATCATCCGGACTTGCAATATCTGAACCTTCCCGTACGATAATGACCTGAGAGGCGGTTGTGTAAGGCACTGAGAAATTAACACTGACCAGCCTGTCTTCCCTTACCGTCATTCCCGCCAGGCCTATATCAGCTTTTCCTGTTTGAACTGCACCGATAATGGAATTAAACTCCATGTCCTCAATAACCAGTTCCTTTCCCAGTTTTTCCGCAATGGCCTTAGCAATTTCAACGTCAATACCCACAATGGCTTCATTATCGTAGTATTCATACGGAGGGAAAGCGGCATTCGTTGCCATGACAAGCTTATTATTGTCTTTACCGCAAGCTGAAAATGTTACCATTATAACAATTACTATTAATACCGGAATAATTTTTCTAAACATTTTCATTTTGTTTCATTCTCCTTTAACTTTTATATTTTTCTATTATATTATAAAAGGACAGTCGATTCAATATCACACTTCAAAAGTTACTATATATGCATTTTTTCGCTCGTTTTGCTTTTTTCAAAAAAGTCAACACAGGCATATTTCCGGCAGTTATTCCATTCAAACAGGTTTTCCGTTCCCCGGTCTGACTTGAAGTATTCTTTCAATCGCAATATAATAACAAAGAAATAAGATAAATCCGAAAAGATGGTTTCTGTATTAAAGAGGGAGTAGAATGAATGCTGCTGAAAATCACAAACGGTTGTATTGCCTTCGGTGAAAATATCGTATTATCAGGAATAGATTTTGAAATCAACAAAGGCGAAAAAATTGCACTGGTGGGAAGAAACGGCTGCGGAAAGACAACTTTGCTTAAACTGATTGTTGGTGAATATGAACTTACGAAGCTTGATAACGGTGAAGTATCGTCAATCGTCAAATCCGGGAACATTTCAATCGGCTATTTAAGTCAGGTTGCATTTGAGGATGAAACAATCACACTTGAGGATGAAGTTAAAAAGGCATACAAAGATCTCATAGAACTCAAAACCCGAATGGAATCACTATTGAGGGAACTTGAAAAAAAACCGACCGGCGAAGCACTGACGAAATATTCCGAGCTTCAGGAAAGATTCAAGCTGCTCGACGGATACAGCTATAAAAAAGAATATGAAACCGCTATCAGACAGTTTGGGTTTACCGATGAAGAAAAAGATAAACCTCTTTCCGATTTTTCCGGCGGTCAGAGAACAAAAATAGCATTTATCAGGCTGCTTCTGAGCAAGCCTGATGTATTACTGTTGGACGAACCGACAAATCACCTTGATATCAATGCAATTGAATGGCTTGAAAAATACCTGAAGACATATAAAAACGCAGTCGTTATAGTTTCACATGATCGGGAGTTTCTTGACAAGACAGTAAACATCGTTTATGAGATAGAATGGGGAAAAATTACAAAATACATTGGAAATTATACGGATTTTGCGAAAAAGAAGCGCATTGACTGGGAAACACAACGTAAAGAATTTATTGAACAGCAAAAGAAAATCGCTCATTTAAACAAATTTGTTGAACGTTTTCGATATAAAGCCTCAAAAGCGTCAATGGCGCAGTCAAAACTGAAACAGATTGAGCGGCTGGATAATGTAAAAATGCCCGAATCGCCGGATACAAAAAGTTTTCACACTAATTTCGAACCTGAAATCAAAAGCGTAGAATTAGTATTATCGGCGAAGGATTTAACAATAGGTTACAATAAGCCGCTTTCAACGATTTCCCTAAATATCATGCGCGGAGAAAAAATCGGTATTATCGGCGGTAACGGCCTTGGAAAGTCCACGTTTTTAAAAACCATTACCAACAGGATACCACCGCTTGGCGGAACATTTACCATCGGCGACAGAGTTAAGATCGGATATTTTGATCAACAGATGGCACAGTTCAAAAGCGGCAAAAATGTACTTGAAGAATTTTGGGATGAATTTCCAAAGCTGACGCATACACAGGCACGCAGTGCACTTGGTGCTTTCCTTTTTACACAGGATGATGTTTTTAAACCGGTTAATGCCCTTTCAGGCGGAGAAAAAGTACGACTTGAGCTGTGTAAAATATTTCAGCGAAAGCCAAATTTCTTAATTCTTGATGAGCCAACAAACCATATGGATATAATAGGTAAAGAAACATTGGAGAAAATATTACAGGATTATACCGGGACACTTCTATTTGTTTCTCATGACAGATATTTCGTTAAGCAGGTTGCTTCATCCGTTCTTGTATTTGAAAGCGGCAGTGTCAGGCTATATCCGTATGGTTACGAATACTACCTTGAAAAGAGTGAAACAACCGAACAAAAATCTAACGAAGTTAAAGAAAAAAAGAGAAAGAAAACCTATACTACTCCCGCTAAGGAAAAGGCGAAACGGGAAGCGGAAATTAAAAAGCTTGAGAAAAGCCTTGCCGAATGTGATGAAAAAATTGCATCACTTAAGGCCGAGATTTCTTCTGATGATATCGCTTCGGATTATGTAAAATTAACTGAGCTTCATAAAGAACTTCAGGAACAAGAAGAACTAAGTATTTACTATTTGGAAAAATGGAATGCATTAGTGGATGAAGAGGAATAATTTGAAAGGCAGGGACTTGCCTCGTACCGATATAAGCCCCTGCCTCTATGCCTGCTACTTTCTGCTGCTTTTAATAAGGTTCTGTGAACAGTTCAAAATGCCCTTGAGGATGAACACACGCAGGACATTCTTTGGGCGCTTCTTTTCCTTCATGGACATAACCGCAGTTTCCGCACTTCCATAAAACCTTTTCGTCTCTTTTAAAAACCTTGCCTGTTTCTATATTTTCCGCAAGTTTCACAAACCTTGCTTCGTGCCTTTGTTCAGATACAGATATCATTTTGAATGCTGCCGCTATTTCAGGAAATCCCTCTTCTTCAGCAACCTTGGCAAAAGCGGGATAAAGCTCCGACCATTCCTCGTTTTCGCCATTTGCTGCCGCTTTAAGGTTATCCAGAGTATTTCCCTGCGCTACAGGATACCCTGCCTCTATCCCTATCGTTGCAGGCAGTTCGTCCTTAAGTCCCGCCAGCAGGAATTTATAGAAGCGTTTTGCATGCTCCTTTTCGTTGTCTGCAGTTTCAATAAAAATATTTCTTATCTGCTTATATCCTTCTTTATCGGCCACCGAAGCATAAAAAGTATAACGGTTACGCGCCTGGGATTCACCGGCAAAAGCTTTCAGCAGATTTTCCGCAGTCTTTGTTCCTTTTAATCCTTTCATTATAATCATCCTTTCATTGTCTTTTTTTAATTTTACCACAATTTTTACTTTTTACACATGATAAGTCGAATTAACAAGCACAAAATAGGCTTCTCACCGTTCGTAACCCAAGAATCAACAGGATAAGCGTAATTATTAAAAATATCCCCTTTAACTTTTTTTCAGTGTAAAAACCGGTGTTATTCTTCCGATTACCTTGCCTGACCACGTTTTTACCGGGGGATAATGGAAATCTTTAAGCTTTTCCGCTATATCCGAAGACAGCATCTTTAACTGAACCAATGTTTCAATTACGGCGGGAGCAACGGCCCTGATTGATCCGTCACGGATCTTTAATGCTATACCGATGCCTTTTGAGTGAACATGAACACAGAACACACCGTCGGATCCCATTTTCCCGAAGTGATCACCTCCGGTAAGCCTGTTTAACTGCGTATCAATCCTGTCATCCGATGCAATCATGTCGGGATTCTGCGTTACCGCTTTATGAAGCAGCTTCTGTACATCGGCGTACTTACCGTTCATAAAGCCGGTATCAAATATGCGTGAATAAGCCAAAGCCATATTTTTCAAAGGGACGCCGAAAACAGGAACGCCGCAGCCGTCAACTCCAACATAAACCAAGTCTGCGGGCAGACCGCAGAAGTCCGAAATTAGCGCCTTAACATCAAGTTGTACAGGATGAGACGGATCATATACCGAATCCCATGAAAAGCCCGCTGCCTTGCACGCCGCTATATTTCCAAGATGCTTTCCCGAACAGTTGTTATGAAACTGCCCCGGTTCTTTGCCCGTTTTATATAATTCATACCTTTCTTTTTCTCCGAAAGGCTCGCGTACGCCACAGGTTAAGTCACTCTCACGCACTCCGAGTTTTTTTGCGATGCTTAAGAGGACCTGAATATGTCTGCTGCCTCCGCTGTGTGATGAAGCCATAATTGCCAGTTCACGGAGCGTCAGGTTAAAATGTACGTGTATATTCTTTAACAGATGGGACAGTAGAATAAGCGGTTTCGCCGACGACCTGAAAAAGCCTGCCTGTTCAGGGTTTCCCGCATAATACAAAAGGCCGCCGTTTTTATTCACAACCGCTATATCCCCGAAATGCACGCTTTCAACTATACCGCTTCGTATTACTTCAACGAGTTTTTCAGACATATGAAACCTCCCTTGTTATTCTTGCCTTAACAAATTATAATTAATACTAATAAATGAAAGGACAAAATAATGAACGTTCTTGGGATTGTATCCGAATATAATCCGCTGCATTCGGGACATGTTTACCATATAGCTGCTTCGCGCGAAAAAATCGGAGCTACTCATGTTGTTTGCGTAATGAGCGGTAATTTTGTTCAGCGAGGCGAACCCGCTGTTGTCGATAAATGGGCGCGAGCAAAAATGGCTTTGCATTCGGGCGTTGATCTGGTTCTTGAACTGCCTGTTGTTTTTGCCTGCGCTTCAGCGGAAATATTTGCCCGCGGCGCAGTACGCATTCTGGACAAGACCGGTATTGTCGACTATTTAGGATTCGGAAGTGAACAGGGTGAAATAGAAACACTAAAGCATATAGCGTCGGTATTAGTGGAAGAACCTTCGGAATTCCGGCTTCTCTTAAAAGATTACCTGAAGCAGGGCCTTTCATTTCCGGCAGCAAGGGAAAAAGCCGTTACCGGCTATTTAAATGATATACCTGAAGATATTATGAATAAGTCAAACAACATACTCGCAATAGAGTACCTGAAAGCGCTTATCGCATCCGGAAGCGGCATAAAACCCGTAACAATAAAAAGAAAAGGCTCCGCTTACCAGGACTCTATTATTACCGAGTCATTCTCCAGTGCCACAGCCATCCGTCATTTTTTAAAGGAAGCAGGCTCTGTTTCAGATCCTGTTCTGAACGGGAACCTTCCTTCCCAAACCCGTTCTGTACTCGGAGAATACTTTGAAAATAGCCGGGGGCCTGTTTTCCCGGAGGATTTCGCCGATATAATCATATACCTTATAAGAACAATTGGACCTGCAAAGTTAAAACATACCCCCGATGTAAATGAAGGACTTGAAAGCAGGCTCATATCCGCGGCTTTTAAAGCCGGTACGCTCGATGACCTGATCGAAACCTCCGCAACTTCAAGATACCCTTCAACCCGAATAAAAAGAATACTGTTCAATACGCTGCTTGGAATTACAACAACAGACCTGAAAAGCATCCTTGCCGATGAAGCCTGCGGTTACATCCGTATTCTTGGATTCAATGAAAGAGGCCGCGAATTACTTCAGCGTATGCAGGACACCGCCGCCATTCCGGTTATAACAAAAACGGCAAAGTACAGAAGCGCTTTAACGGGCCTGTCAAAAAAGATGTTTGAATATGACGTACGCGCAACCGATGTATATGTTCTCGCATTTAACGATAGATCACAAAGGGGCGGCGATCAGGATTTCACCACCCCAATTGTCAGAATATAAAGAGT
>JAAYBO010000304.1 GCA_012730095.1 Clostridiaceae bacterium | reverse complement strand
ATTCGCCTCCAAAAAGCTGCTTGACGATTTCCAAATTAAGTAATAGTATATAATTTATACGAAATACGTCGCTGTATTTATATGAGAGTTGGCAAAAAAGCAAAATAACGGGTTTCCCTGACCCATAACAGATTAGCTTGGGAGAATCTTAAATTTAAGGAGAATACATATGGTAGAGAAGTTGCAAATTAATGCGGAACGTTTTATGGGTTTTGCCAATATATACGATAATGCCAGACCAAAGTGCCCGGAAAAAGTTATAGATATAATTTTGAAATATTTAGGGCATAATCCGTCCGTTGTTGTTGATATTGGCTGCGGTACAGGCCTATCAACATTTATTTGGAGCGGAATTAGCAAAGAAGTAATTGGCATAGATCCAAGCACGGATATGTTGAATATCGCGATACAAAAATCCGCCGGTTATGGCAATGTAAGGTTCATTTCCGGTTTTTCCGACAAAACAGGCTTGGAAGACAGTTCTGTAGACATAGTCACTTGTTCGCAGTCATTTCACTGGATGAATCCGGAAACAACTATAAATGAGGTATCAAGAATACTAAAAGATAAAGGTGTCTTCGCGGTATACGATTGTGATTGGCCGCCGGTATGCCATTGGGAAGTGGAAAAAGAATACAATTGTCTTTTTGGAAAGGTAAAAGAGCTTGAGACAGGGAATCCGGAACTGAAAAATAGTTTCAGAAGCTGGCCTAAGGAAAAGCACTTGCAGAATATTATAAGTTCCGGAAAATTCCGATATGCAAGGGAAGCAGTTTTTTCAAACAGCGAAGAGTGTGATGCCGAGAGGTTTATTGCTATTGCGTTAAGCCAGGGCGGACTGCAGTCTGTCCTTAAAGCAGGAATCAGTGAAATTGAGCCATTCCTAAATAGATTCAAAGAGAGTGTAAACTCTATCTTTAGAGAAGACAAAATTACAATCGACTTTTGTTACAGGATGAGAATTGGTGTAAAATAGAATGCCCGCCGTATTTCCTGCTTTATTTGTGCTTGCGTATAGATAAACAACATACAATAAAACCAGATGCTATCAGGCAGCTTTTGGATTGCAACTGAATGATTAGTGGTAAATTTTTCCGTAGTATTGAATGTAAAATAAGAAAAAATATTTGAATTGTTGAGAATTTTTGTTAGAATAACTATAAATACATTTATAGAAGGTGAAAGTGGTCATGAGTTTAAAGAATAACTTAAAGTCAGGTATAAAGAATTTTATCAAAACCCAGTTTATCGAAGTAATTGAATGGACGGATTCAAGTATGGACACAATTGTCTATCGCTTTCCCGTGGCGAATAAAGAGATAAAGATGGGGGCCATGCTTACCGTAAGGGAATCTCAAACAGCAATCTTTGTAAATCAGGGAGAACTGGCGGATGTTTTCGGGCCGGGGATGTATGAATTGTCAACAAACAATATGCCGATCATGACGAAACTGGAATCCTGGAAATACGGGTTTAACTCGCCTTTTAAAGCGGAAGTCTATTTTGTAAATACCAAACAGTTCCTTGATCAGAAATGGGGTACGCAGTCACCCGTGCCTATGCTGGATCCGATGTTCGGGCAAATCGAAGTCAGGGCAAGGGGTACATATTCATTCAAAGTATCTGATCCTGTCAGGTTCATGCGTGAGGTTTTCGGTACGAAAGACAGTCTGAAGACCAGTGAAATAACTGCTCAGCTTCGTTCTTATATTATTCAGTATATAAAGGATACAATGGCAGAATCAAAGCTCTCGTTCTTTGATCTGCAGGCAAATCTGGTTGAGTTTGGGGATAAGGTAAGAGAAAACCTGTCTGCAAAACTGGATACTTTAGGCTTGAATATGATTAACCTTGCGATAGAGGATTTTTCCATGCCCGAAGAGCTGATGGAGGCTTACCGCGATGGCGCGAGGTATAACCTGATGGGCGGATTCGACAGGCATGTTAAAAATGAAACGCTTAAAGCTTTAAACACGGCAGCGGCAAATGAAGGCGGAACGGCAGGCCTTGGGGCTACCATAGGCGCAGGAGTATTTTTTGGAAATATGATGAAAGATAATTTTTCACCAAACCCCCAGACCTCAAATGAACCTGCGAAAGTTCTGTGTCCACATTGTCAAACTGCTATAAGCATTAATTCTAAGTTTTGT
>JAAYBO010000303.1 GCA_012730095.1 Clostridiaceae bacterium | reverse complement strand
GAGTTTCGACTTGCCCGAGCTGAACTGTGTAGCTCTTGCAAATGAAGCTCTTTGTTGACGTTATTGTACAATAGTTCGTAAGGTAACTTTCGAACATTTTTACCGCGGGTTCTGCTTCGGGTGTTTCGTTTCCTAGGCCGACAAAGCACATACTAATAACACGCTTTGGATCCTTTTTTATTTCTGCTGAGGGGTCTCCATATCACGGGCCGCTCATTAACCCGCCCACAATTGCCTGTTAGCAGCGGAGCGTTGGAGCATGTCGCCCGTTGTCACCGAAAGCACCCAAATCACCCTCTGGTTTTAGGAGATTAGATAAAGGACATCTTTTGCCTCGTTTTCATCGCCAATAAATCGACGAATGCTTCAAGGCGTGTTACATAACTCGCCTCGCCGGTCATTTCATCAATAATTAGTGTCATAATTGGTATATTATATTTCATTTCAATTTCGCTGAACGCGCACTGTGCCACTATTTCAGGCATGCACGTAAATGGATACAGGTGGATGACTCCATCAAATTTTTTCTTAGCGCTTAAAATGCAGTTTCCTATCGTATGCAAACCATGACCGCCTATATCATCGGTTTTCATATATTCCTTTCCCGCTTCAAGCGATTTGTCCTTAAGGCCGACAGGAATCAGTTTCTTTATGAAATACTCGGTAATCCAATTACTGATGGTTAGATTGTTATGCATTTCAATGCCCATATTGCCCAGTTTTCTTTCTATGTCTAAATTGATATTGGGATGGGCGCATACATACATTTCTCCAACAAGGGAAATCCTGAGCGGCTTATAATTCCTGTCCTTTAAAACTTTACGCAGCAGTTTAACCGTATCGTGGATAATATTTGTAATACATCTATATCCATTTGTTTTCTGAACCTGTTTATGAAATTCGGACATTATTCTGTCAGTTTGTCCTTTTTGCACTTCCCGGCATCTTGTATATCTTGCGAGCGCGTTCAGCCGATCCACCCGGTAAACTGTTCTTACGGCATAATAAATTCCGCTGATTATTTTAAATATGCTTTTTCCTTCCACCAATGGCCCGATACGCCTTAATACCTCTACAACCGTCAGATTTGACAGATCAAGACAAACAAATTCAGCCCTGTAGTTCAGACGGTTTAATATTTCAGCCTGGAGATCACCGTAATATCCCAGCCTCCATTGGCCGCGTCCGCCTCCAAAAAGTATAAAATCTGCTCCGTTTTCAATTCCATATATAAAATCGCTTAAAATACTTTTAAAAGGGAGGCAGGCAAATTCCGGCGAATGTTTTATCGCAGATTCATATGAATTATTTGATTTTAAAGGGGGCATGACATATTCAATTCCTATTGTATCCAACAACACCTTTATCGGGACATACATGTTTCCCATATGCGGAAATGTAACCTTCATTTTTTAACCCACCGTATCTAAAAATGCTTCAAGCCGTGTGTCGAAGCCGGCTTCTCCCGTATGCTCGTCAACAATAATCTTCAGAAATGGAATCGAATATCGATCTTTAACGCGTTTTTCAATAAATTCAATAACGAACGCGTCGACTCCGCAGGCGAACGGAGTAAGATATATCATGCCCTTAATATTTTTATCATTGGCAAAGGTGAAGGCACTGCCCAAAAGTTCAAACCCGATATGCCAGAAAACTTTTCCCTGGAATGGATAAGCGTTTCTTCTTTTTGTTTGATGGTCAATATCTCTTGAAGTAACAACTGTCAAACTTCTCTTTTCCAACTTTTTAATAAGATTCATACTGAGATAATTGTCGTAAATCATATAAGGGTGCCCCAATACGGAAAGAATCTTTTTTGAATTCGTGCCATCAGGAACATATCGGTTATCATCGCATCTGTTCCATATATGTTTATTGTATAGTGCAGCGGCATCCTCAAAAGCTTTTACAACCCGGCTATATTTTATCTTTAGTATTTCGGATATACAAATAAGGCTTTCATATGTCCGGGAAGGAAACAAATCCGGATGTATTTTGATCTCAAGTATTTTAACCTGTCCTTTCAGATTCAACAGAATCATATCCGGTAGCCCGCAGAATTTCGGGCAGGTATATTCATTCTTGTCAAGGCTTGTGTAGCGTGGGATAAATATATAGTCAACACTGTCTTTCAGATTAAAAACATGCCCGTGAAACACTTTGACAGGGAGACAGGTCTCATTAGTGCAGTATTTTACACCATCGTCCATTATTTCCCTGTTTGTACTACGGGAGGTAATGACACTGCAGCCTAAATTGCAGAAAAACCGTTCCCATAATATATGATGATCAAAGTAGAATAAGCTTTTTGGCATACCGATTGTTATCATACGTTTAGTTTTTCATACGGTTATTAATTTATTCAGCATCGTATAAAAAGCGCTCTTTATTCTATAAAATCCTATAATATTGGATGTTTTTTATTTTATAGTATAAATAAAAGGCAGGATAAAATTAAATAGCTGATTTAATAAAATCCCATCCTTAATTATTACTTAAAATGTTAGGCTGGAGGAAAGGTTTCTTTCACTCAAACCAAACCAAGGGGTTCTTTTGAAGAAGTAAAATAAGAAAATAGAAAGGCGGTATTAAAATGAATAAAGTTCGCTTTGGAATTGTTGGAGTCGGGAATATGGGTTCGGCCCATCTTCGGTATATTGCCAATCATGAAATATCAGGCGCCGAAGTTACGGCGGTATGCGATATCAACGGGCGAAGACTGAAAATGGCGGAGGAACTGTATCCTTCCATAAAGTTGTATTCGGAAATGGATGCCATGCTGGACAGTGGTTTGGTAGATGCTGTTCTAATAGCGACGCCTCACTACGATCATCCCCCGCTTGCAATCAAAGCGCTGGAAAAAGGAATACATACACTTATTGAAAAACCTGCCGGCGTTTATACGAAACAAGTAGAACAAATGAATCGAGCAGCGGAAAAATCCGGCTTAATTTTTAGCATTATGTATAATCAGCGGACAAACCCCGTCTACCAAAAACTTCGTGATTTGGTTCTGAACGGAGAACTTGGTCAATTAAAACGCACGAACTGGATTATTGACTGGTACCGCCCCCAAAGCTACTATGATTCCGGTGGATGGCGGGCAACCTGGGCCGGTGAGGGAGGAGGCGTTCTTCTGAACCAGGATCCCCATCAGTTAGATCTATGGCAGTGGACCTGTGGTATGCCGGTAAGAGTTCGGGCATTTTGTTCTTTCGGTAAATTCCATAATATTGAAGTTGAAGACGAAGTAACGGCATATGTGGAATATGAAAACGGAGCAACCGGTGTATTTGTGACTTC
>JAAYBO010000302.1 GCA_012730095.1 Clostridiaceae bacterium | reverse complement strand
TCGGAAAAATTTTTTGCGAAACTACTTGCCACGTGAAAAGATTTATAGTATAATTATGCCCGTTGTGACATTGCACACGATGAAGTTGAAGATGGCCGGCTTGGAACGGGGAACTTCAATGGAGAATGTCCGATTCAGAGAAACCGGGCGACAAGTCACTGTACATTCTGCTTGAATGCGTTTTTTGCACGTAGAGTAAGTTTGCTGCAGGGCCCAGGTTTAGCGAGCGTTATAGCTTGTTTGTCCTGGGTTTTTAATATGAGCAGGCATGAAACACCCGGCTGGGTGTACAGAAAAACACTTGTTGCGTCATTACAAAACCGGATTAACGTTCCGGCGAAAACAGTATAGTGCTTTAATCGGCTAATTAATATGGTTAAGGCACGTGTTAGGAGGCATATGTATGGCGAACAAACAAAAAATTCGTATTCGGTTGAAGGCCTTTGATCATCAGGTTTTAGACCAATCAGCTGAGAAAATTGTGGACACCGCAAGAAGGACAGGCGCAAAGGTTTCAGGACCAGTACCGCTGCCGACAAAAAAAGAAGTAATAACAATCCTGCGTGCGCCCCACAAATATAAGGACTCGCGTGAGCAATTTGAAATGAGAACACATAAGAGGCTGATAGATATCCTGGTTCCGACACCAAAGACAGTGGATGCTCTTATGAGGATGGATTTGCCTGCGGGTGTTGACATTGAAATTAAATTGTAAACAGGCATAATGTTAAGTTCGGCATAATGTCCGAACCAATGACAGGAGGGAAATATATATGCAAAAATGCATGCTTGGTAAAAAAATTGGTATGACTCAGATTTTTACAGATGACGGAGATTTGATTCCGGTTACTGTAATACAGGCCGGCCCAGTGTCGGTTATTCAGAAGAAAACGGAAGAATCTGACGGATACTGCTCTTTAAAGGTCGGATTTGAAGACATTAAGGAAAATAAAGCTAATAAGCCCATGAAAGGCCAGTTTGAAAAAGCGGGAATTGCACCAAAAAGGATTATCAGAGAGTTCAGACTGGAAAACATTGATGCTTACGAGGTAGGCCAGGAGATAAAAGTTGAAGACATGTTCCAGGAAGGCGACAAAATTGATGTATCGGGAATATCAAAAGGTAAGGGCTACCAGGGTACTGTTAAACGCTTTGGAACCTCACGAGGCCGTGAATCGCATGGTTCTCAGTACCACAGAGGTGTTGGAGCCATGGCCGGGGCCTCAAATCCCAGCCGGGTTTTTAAAGGGAAAAAGCTCCCCGGACACATGGGTGCTGAAAGAGTGACTGTACAAAACCTGACTGTGGTACGTGTTGACGCCGACAGAGGTCTGATGTTGGTGAAAGGCGCTGTACCTGGGCCAAGGGGCAGCCTTGTTGAAATTAAAAATTCTGTTAAGGCTTAAGCGCTTGCTTATGGAAGGAGGACCTGATATGCCAAAAGTGGATATATACAATATAGAAGGTGAGATCGTTGGGGAAATTTCCCTGAGCGATGATATATTCGGCGTTAAGGTTAATGAAACAGCTATGCATACAGTAGTTGTCAATCAATTAGCCAATAAACGCCAGGGTACTCAATCCGCCAAAACCATCAGTGAAGTCAGCGGCGGAGGCAGAAAGCCCTGGAGACAGAAAGGAAGCGGCCGTGCCCGCCATGGGAGTATTCGTTCGGTTCAATGGACAGGAGGCGGCGTTGCGTTTGCACCAAAACCAAGGAATTACAGATATACTGTTCCCAAGAAAGTGAAGCGTTTGGCTTTAAAAAGTGCCCTGTCCAGTAAGGTCATAGACAGTGATATTATTGTTCTGGATGAGCTGGTGCTGCCCGAAATTAAAACAAAAGAATTTAAAAGGATTTTAAAAAATCTGAATGCGGACAGTTCTGCACTGGTTGTGCTTAGCTCCACTGATGATAAAGTAGTTAAATCGGCAAGAAACATTCCGAAGGTAAAAACATCCTGTGTGAATACAATTAACACACTTGATATTCTTAAATATAAAAAGTTTGTTATTACCAGAGATGCCGTGGCCAAGGTCGAGGAGGTGTACGCATAATGAGTTTTGCAGAAGATATTATCATACGCCCGTATATTACTGAAAAAAGCAATGAAGACATGGCCAATGGGAAATACACATTTATTGTTGATTGTCGCGCAACTAAAACTGCTGTAAAAAATGCGGTTGAGAAATTGTTTGGTGTAAAGGTATTAGAAGTAAATACGGTTAATTACGATGGCAAGAAAAAAAGGATGGGAGTACATCTTGGAAAGACATCAAAGTGGAAGAAGGCTGTCGTCAAAATAGACACCGATCCACAGCCGGTTGTTTATCTTGACAAAAACGGAAAACAGGTAACCACCAACAAAAAATTCAAAACCGAAATTCCAGAGTTTGGTGGAATGCAGTAATACTGAAATTTTATGCATAAACCTGATTAAAACACGGCTGGCCGTTCTGCTTTGTTGCACTGCCCGCCCATGCAGCCTAATGCGTTGAAGTAGATAAGTAAGCAATTTATATTTAAAAGGGCTGCGAAGTATCGGATATCCGGTTGAATAGGCTATACAGTCGGCCTGCTAACGGATAGACGTAATTTAGTAAAGGAGTGAATGTCATGTCAATAAAAAAATACAAACCGACTTCTCCTGCAAGAAGGCATATGACTGTATCAACTTTTGAGGAAATAACAAAGAAAAAGCCGGAAAAGTCTCTATTACTGCCAAACAAAAAGTCCGGCGGCAGAAATTCGTATGGAAGAATAACCGTACGGTTCCGCGGGGGCGGCACAAAGCAAAAATATAGAATTATTGACTTTAAGCGTGATAAAGACAACATACCGGCAAAAGTAGCGTCAATAGAATATGATCCTAACCGGTCGGCTAACATTGCGCTGCTTAATTACAAGGACGGCGAAAAAAGGTATATTCTTGCGCCGCTTGGATTAAACGTCGGTGATACTGTTATGTCGGGAGAGAAAGCGGACATCCGTACCGGTAATGCTCTTCCCCTTACAAAAATTCCGCTTGGTTCGATAATTCACAATATTGAATTAAAACCCGGAAAGGGAGGACAATTGGTCCGATCCGCGGGAAATATGGCTCAGTTGATGGCGCGTGAGGGCAAATACGCGCAGATAAGGCTCCCTTCGGGGGAAGTGCGAATGGTAAGCGTTAATTGTAAAGCAACAATTGGCCAAATCGGAAATGTTGAAAATGAGAATATATCAATAGGTAAAGCAGGAAGAAAGCGCTGGATGGGCCGCAGGCCGCATGTAAGAGGCGTTGTAATGAACCCGAGTGACCATCCTCACGGCGGCGGGGAAGGTAAATCTCCGATTGGCATGCCCAGTCCTGTTACTCCGTGGGGCAAACCAACATTAGGTTATAAAACAAGAAAGAAAAATAAACAGAGCAACAAGTTCATTGTTAAGAAACGTAACACTAAGTAAAATTCCGGGAGGAGGTTTGTTCAATGGGCAGATCGTTAAAAAAAGGGCCATATGCCAGTGAAAGCCTTTTAAAAAAAATAGATGAGATGAATGAAAAGGGAGAAAAAAAAGTTATAAAGACTTGGTCAAGAGCTTCTACGATATTTCCCAAAATGGTTGGACACACTATTGCCATTCATGACGGCAGGAAGCATGTGCCTGTGTATATCTCCGAGGATATGGTCGGTCACAAGCTTGGTGAGTTCGCACCTACCCGTGTTTATAGAGGGCACGGTAAGGATGAAAGAAGCAGTAAACTTAAAAAATAGCTTAATTAATAAGTTTAAGGCTTAATCGCATACCAAACCTGGAAGGAGGAAACAGACGTGGGCAGAAAAGTTATGTCCAGGGATGAACTTCTGGAAAAGAAGGACGAATTAATAGCCCAATATCAGGAAAAACGCGTAAAATCAAAAAAGCTGCCGCTCCTTACAAAGAAGGAAAAAAAGATTTTAGGTATTGGCAAAGATGAGGGAAGGGCTGTATTAAGACATACCGGAGTGTCATCCAGAAAAGCTAAATTGGTTATAGATTTAATCCGCAATAAAGATATTGATGAGGCTTATGCTATATTGAAACATACGCCGAGAAACACAGCGGCTATTCTTGAGAAGATGCTTAAATCAGCAGAATCGAATGCTGTTAATAACAACGGATTGAACAGGGATAATCTTTATGTAGCCGAGTGCTACGCCACACAAGGCCCTACGCTTAAGCGTATCCAGCCGAGAGCAAGAGGGCGTGCGTTTCGCATCAGAAAAAGAAGCAGCCACATAACTCTGGTATTAAAGGAAAGGGCGTAGATTAAGGAGGTTTTTTATGGGCCAGAAAGTAAATCCGCACGGGCTTAGAATTGGAATTATCAAGGACTGGGACACAAAATGGTATGCCGGAAGCAAGGATTACGGAACCCTTTTGGTAGAGGACTATCATATAAGGAAATATATCAAAAAGAAGCTTTTTATTGCCGGTGTTGCCAGGATAGAAATTGAGCGTGCGGCTAATAAAATCAAGTTAAACATCCATACGGCAAAACCTGGTCTTGTAATCGGAAAAGGCGGCACTGGGATTGAACAGCTGCGCCGTGAAGTGGAAAAGCTCACAGGGAAAAATGTTCTCGTGAATATTACCGAAATCAAGACGCCGGAGATAAACGCGCAGTTGGTAGCTGAAAATATCGCCGGGCAGCTTGAAAGGAGAATATCTTTCCGACGCGCCATGAAGCAGGCGATGTCAAGGGCAATGAAATTCGGAGCGAAGGGGATAAAGACTTCGGTTTCAGGACGTCTTGGCGGCGCGGAAATTGCCAGAACGGAGCATTACCATGAAGGAACGATACCTCTTCAGACCTTGCGGGCTGATATAGATTATGGTTTTGCGGAAGCCGATACGACATACGGAAAAATCGGTGTTAAGGTTTGGATATACAAGGGTGAAGTACTTCCCGTTAAGAAAGACAAAAAGGAAGGGGGAGACAAATAATGTTAATGCCCAAGAAAGTCAAATATAGACGTGTGCAAAGAGGAAGAATGAAGGGTAAAGCAACGCGCGGCAACGTGGTAGTTGACGGTGATTTTGGCCTTCAAGCTGTTGATCCGGGGTGGATTACCAGCAATCAGATAGAAGCGGCTCGTATCGCGATGACCAGGTATATAAAAAGAGGAGGAAAGGTCTGGATAAAAATTTTTCCGGACAAACCGATTTCAAAAAAACCTGCAGAAACCCGTATGGGCAGCGGTAAAGGTGCACCGGAGTATTGGGTGGCCGTAGTGAAACCAGGCCGTGTGATGTTTGAAATAGCCGGCATAAATGAAGAGATGGCCAGGGAGGCGCTGCGTTTAGCCGCTCATAAATTGCCGATTAAGTGCAAAATAATATCACGGGAAGAGGTAGGTGGAGCAAATGAAAGCGAATGAACTAAGAGAGAAGAATATGGCTGAGCTTACCCAGGAATTACAAGAATTAAAGAATGAGCTTTTTAAACTGCGCTTTCAGCACGCAACGAATCAATTGGATAATCCTATAAAGCTGAAAAACGTAAAAAAAGATATTGCCCGTGTAAAAACAGTGATCAGGGAAATCGAACTGGGTATTAAACGGTAGACGCCGGAAGGAGGTTGTTCGACATGTCGGAAAGAAATTTAAGGAAGACCCGTGTGGGCAAGGTTGTCAGCGATAAAATGGATAAAACCATTGTTGTAGCAGTTGTCGATAACGTAAAGCACCCGCTGTACAAAAAGATTATAAAAAGAACATATAAACTTAAAGCCCATGATGAAGAGAATATATGTAAAATTGGCGACAAGGTTCGAGTAATGGAAACCAGGCCTCTTTCAAAACATAAAAGATGGCGTTTGGTAGAAATAGTAGAGAAAGCAAAATAATAGGCTTAACAGCCGGTTAATCAGGACATAAAATAAACATCTCACTAATTATTATTGAAGGAGGTGCCGGAAATGATTCAGATGCAGACTATGCTTAAATCCGCGGATAATACTGGTGCCAAAGAACTGATGTGTATAAAGGTACTTGGCGGCTCAAAACGTAAATATGCCAATATTGGCGATATTATAGTATGTTCGGTAAAAAATGCGACGCCCGGCGGTGTTGTTAAAAAAGGTGAAGTTGTAAGAGCGGTAATAGTCCGCTCGGTAAAAGGTTTGCGGCGGATTGACGGCTCATATATACGTTTTGATGAAAATGCCGCTGTTATAATCAGGGATGACGGAACCCCAAGAGGTACACGTATCTTTGGACCTGTCGCAAGAGAACTGAGGGAAAAAAACTACATGAAAATTATATCCCTGGCGCCGGAAGTGCTTTAAACCCGGTATAATTAGGAGAACAACATAATCCGGTTGCTTTTGTACCAAAAGGGATAAAAGGTTATGTTAGCAGCTAAAACCGTCAGGAGAGGAGGCGCCTGAATGAAAAATAAAATGCATGTAAAAAAAGGCGATAACGTATACGTATTGAACGGTAAGGACAGGGGAAAGAAAGGCAAGATTCTTGAAGTGATACCGTCAAAGCGTATGGTTGTTGTTGAAGGAATAAATATGGTAACCAGGCATGTGAAACCAAGAAATCAATATCAGCAGGGTGGTCTTGTAAATCAGGAAGCACCAATTTATGCCGATAAAGTTATGCTGATCTGCGATAAATGCGGAGCACCGACAAAAGTTGGCAAGAAGTATTTGGACAATGGCTCTAAAGCAAGAGTATGCAAGAAATGCGGAGAGCTCATTGACATAGTGAAAGACACCACGGATTAGTTGAAGGGAGGTTGACCGGAAATGCCAAGAATGGTGGATAAATATAAAAACGAAGTTGTCCCGGCATTAATGGATAAGTTCAAATATAAAAGCCCGATGCAGACCCCGAAACTTGTAAAAGTTGTACTTAATATGGGTGTGGGCGATGTAAAGGATAATCCCAAGGCGCTTGAGTCAGCGAGAAGTGAACTGGCCGCTATATCAGGCCAGAGCCCTGTAGTGACAAAGGCTAAAAAATCAGTTTCGGCTTTTAAACTCCGTGAAGGGATGAATATTGGCTGCAAGGTAACACTCAGGGGTGACAGAATGTATGAGTTTGTTGATAAGCTTTTTAATGTGGCGCTTCCGAGAGTGAGGGATTTCAGGGGAATTAATCCGAATTCTTTTGATGGTCGGGGGAATTTTACGATGGGTGTGAAAGAACAGTTGATTTTCCCTGAAGTAAATATTGATAAGGTTGAAAAAGTTCGTGGTATGGATATAACATTTGTCACCACAGCAAAAGCCGACGAGGAAGCAAAAGAACTTTTAGAGCTCCTCGGAATGCCGTTCAGCCGTTAAGGGAGGTATAGAATTTGGCTAAGAAATCAATGATACACAAACAAAAACTACAGCCCAAGTATTCAACCCGTTACTACAACCGGTGTAAAATATGCGGAAGACCCCACGCTTATATGCGGAAATTCGGCGTATGCCGTTTGTGCTTCAGGGAGTTGGCGTATAAAGGCCAGATACCCGGTGTAAAAAAAGCCAGTTGGTAACAGTCCTGAAAGGAGGTCGTAACGATGCACGCAACCGACGTAATTGCGGATATGCTGACAAGGATCAGGAACGCGGCGAACTCAAAACACGAAACAGTTGATGTTCCTGCGTCAAATTTGAAGAGAAGGATTGCACAAATTCTTGAAGAAGAAGGATATATTAAAAGTTTTTCTGAAATTAACGACAATAAGCAGGGCGTTATTCGTATTACGCTTAAATACGCCGATACTAAGCGAAATGTTATTTCAGGCATAAAAAGGATTTCAAAACCCGGTCTTAGAGTATATGCCGGGAAGGATGAGCTTCCGAAGGTTTTAGGCGGATTGGGTATTGCTATTATTTCAACGTCGAAAGGCGTTATGACAGATAAGGCAGCCAGGAAAGAAGGCGTAGGCGGTGAGGTTCTCGCTTTTGTCTGGTAGCCGCAGAATAGTTTTATCGAAATTGTTCTGAAAAGGATGGAAAATAAAGTCCATCTTCAATATAAGAACGGAGGTGCATTTATAATGTCACGCATTGGAAAAATGCCGGTGGTAATACCAGCCGGAGTAGATATTAAGATTAATGACAAAGAAATAACTGTAAAGGGTCCGAAAGGTACACTCACTCAGGCTTTTCATCCGGATATCGCCGTTGAAAAAGAGGGAAACGAGATACTGGTCAAAAGGCCGACTGATCAAAAGAAGCATAAAGCGCTTCATGGGCTTACCCGTTCAATTATCAGCAATATGGTGACCGGTGTAACCGAAGGTTTTTCAAAAACGCTTGAGGTAAACGGAGTTGGGTACAGGGCACAAAAGCAAGGGAAAAAGCTTATATTAACCGTTGGGTATTCTCACCCGGTTGAAATGGAAGAACCCGCCGGTATTACTATTGATGTCCCAGCCCCAAATCAGATTATTGTCAGAGGAATTGACAAGCAAGCAGTTGGTGAGGTTGCGGCAAAAATCCGCCGGACGAGACCGCCTGAACCATATAAAGGTAAAGGAATTAAGTATGCTGATGAAGTTATCCTTAGAAAAGAAGGGAAAACGGGAGTTAAGAAATAGGAAGGAGTGAGTGTTTTATGATAAAGATACAGGACAGAAACAAGATCCGGTTAAGGAAGCATGTACGCGTACGCAAAAAGATAACAGGGACACATGAACGTCCAAGGTTATGTGTTTTTAGAAGCCTGAAACATATTTATGCGCAGATTATTGATGATGTTTCCGGTACAACGCTTGTTGCGGCGTCTACATTGGATGAAGCGATAAAAGGAAAAACAGGACACTGCGGAAACAAGAGCGCAGCGCGTGAAGTTGGTAAATTAGTTGGCAAAAAAGCCATTGAAAAAGGAATAAAGACAGTTGTATTTGACAGAGGCGGATACATCTATCATGGAAGAGTGCAAGAGCTGGCGGACGGAGCAAGGGAAGCCGGCCTGGAATTCTAACCGTTGGAATAAAGGAGGGAAATCACTTGCAAAGAATTGATGCCAGCACATTGGACCTTAAAGAAAAAGTTGTAAATATCGGACGTGTTACAAAGGTTGTAAAAGGGGGACGCAATTTCCGTTTTAGTGCCCTTGTTGTTATTGGTGACGAGAATGGCCATGTCGGAGTAGGTTTGGGAAAAGCGGCCGAAATACCTGATTCAATACGTAAAGGAATAGAAGACGCGAAGAAGAATCTGATGCGCGTTCCGCTTGTTGGAACTACAATCCCTCATGAAGCCTTGGGTGTATACGGAGCGGGTAGAGTATTATTGAAACCGGCTGCCGAAGGAACCGGCGTTATAGCGGGAGGGCCTGTACGTGCCGTATTGGAGCTTGCCGGCGTTCGGGATATCCGGACAAAATCGCTTGGTTCGAATAATCCCACGAACATGGTTCGTGCCACCATTGAAGGCCTTTCGCAATTGCATACTGTAGAGGAATATGCCAAGTTAAGAGGAAGGTCAGTGGAAGATATTTTGGGATAGGAGGCTTTTTCCATGGGCAATTTAAAAATAACGCTTGTAAGAAGTACTATAAAATCAAAAAAAAATCAAAAAGCTACGATAGAAGCTCTTGGTTTGAAAAAAATCGGCAGTTTCGTAACCCAGAAGGACAATCCACAAATTCGGGGAATGATTAAAAAAGTAGAGCATCTGGTAGAAGTGGAAGAAATGTAGGGGAGGTGAAAACCCATGAATTTATCTGATTTAAAACCTAAAGTTTCAAAAAAGCTGCCAACCAGAAAAGGCAGAGGAGAAGGCTCCGGAAATGGAAAAACAGCAGGCAGAGGGCATAAAGGTCAGAAATCGCGTTCAGGAGGCGGTGTCAGGCTTGGCTTCGAAGGCGGTCAGATGCCCTTATACAGGAGGGTGCCCAAAAGAGGTTTTAATAATATATTTGGTAAGACGTATACAGAAGTAAAACTATCCGATTTGGAAAAGTTTGATAAAGGAACAGTTGTAAATGCCGAACTGCTTAAAGATAAAGGCATAATAAAAAAGATAAATGACGGTATCGTAATACTGGGAACGGGAGAAATTACAAAGAGCCTTACCGTACAGGCCGCCCGGGTTACAAAATCTGCCCGGGAGAAAATTGAAGCTGCGGGAGGAAAGGTAGAGGTGGTATAAGTTATGGATAGCAGCATGTTTTCATCCTTAAGAAACGCATGGAAGATTCAGGATCTCAGGAAAAAAGTGTTTATGACGATTGTTATGCTGTTAATATTCCGGCTTGGCACGCATATACCTGTTCCGGGTCTAAGTGCTGCCGCGCTTAAGGATCTTGCTTCAGGAGGGGGTTCGCTTTTCGGGTTTTTCAATATTATTTCCGGGGGCGCATTTCAGAACGCAAGTATATTTGCTATGTCAATCTCCCCATATATTACCGCCTCCATTATTATGCAGCTTCTGACAATTGCGATACCAAAACTTGAGCAGCTTTCAAAGGAAGGCGAGCACGGCAAGAAACTATTAGCGGAATGGACCCGTTACGGAACGGTTGTATTGGGGTTTATTCAGGCGTCGGCGCTTTACGGAGGTATACGCAGTGCCGTAGTAAGGCCGAGCGTATGGTCATATTTCACTATAACACTGACATTTACCGCGGGCACGGCTTTCCTTATGTGGCTCGGTGAGCAGATAAACGAATATGGAATAGGAAACGGGATATCACTGTTGATATTTGCAGGAATAATAAGCCGCGGCCCGGACACTCTAATGACGCTTATTGGCTATTTAAGTACCGGTATGCTTGGCGAAGGAGCCATTGGATATATAGTCATAGGATTAATAGTGCTGGTATTTATTGGTTCCGTTGCGCTGGTTGTCTACGTTCAGGAAGCTGAGCGCAGGGTACCCGTACAGTATGCGAAAAGAGTTGTCGGCCGTAAAATGTACGGCGGGCAAAGTACTCATATTCCGATAAAAGTTAATTCGGCGGGGGTTATACCAATAATATTCGCAATGTCCTTTGCTACTTTCCCTCCCACAATCATAAACCTTATATGGGGAAACAGCGAAACAGGGCCGTTTTTAACATACCTTAAGACAATGAATGAGAAACCATGGTTTACACTGGTCTATGCATTATTGATCATGTTCTTTACATTCTTTTATACTATGGTTTCGTTCAATCCGATAGAATTGGCTAACAACATAAAAAAGAACGGCGGCTTTGTTCCGGGGATTCGTCCGGGGAAACCGACATCGGATTATATAGCTAAGGTGTTAAACCGCGTAACATGGTTTGGGGCTTTATTCCTGGCATTTATTACTATATTTCCGTCCCTGCTTCAGATGTTTACTAAAATAGCCAATGTTTGGTTCGGTTCGACATCTCTGCTTATTATGGTCAATGTCGCTCTGGAAACTGTAAAACAAGTAGAATCCCAGATGCTAATGAGACATTATAGGGGATTTTTGGATTGACGGCTTGATTGGTTAAGATAATATCAGATTTTTATAATTGATGACGAACTGTTATCGTCCAAAATAAAAATCTTATATCGGAAAAACAAGAGGTTTATTGATGAGAATTGTTTTACTTGGCGCACCTGGCGCCGGAAAAGGGACACAGGCAGGTGTTCTTTCTAAAAAGCTTGATATACCGCATATTTCCACCGGGGATATATTTCGTGCCAATATTCAAAATGGTACGGAATTGGGATTAAAAGCAAAAGAGTTTATTGACAGCGGAAAACTTGTTCCCGATGACTTAACTATCAACATTGTAAAAGACAGGCTTTTAAAAAGGGACTGCCAAAAAGGTTTTATACTGGATGGATTTCCAAGGACAATTCCGCAGGCCGAAAGTCTTGATAATGAATTAAACGGTCTTGGGATTAAACTGGACGCGGCAATAAACCTTGAGGTTCCTGATGAAGTGATTGTAAACAGGATGAAAGGACGCAGGGTATGCGGCAAATGCGGCAAACCATACAACATCCATACATTGAAGCCAAAACAGGAAGGGGTTTGTGATGTCTGCGGCGGTCCTTTGCTTATCCGTGACGATGATAAGGAAGAAACAGTCAGGGAACGCTTGAGAGTATATTATAAAAACACCGAACCATTGATAGGGTATTATGACAGTAAAGGGATCCTTTATAATTTTGATGGTACTAAGGATATAGGGGTTACTACCGGAGAGATTATCGATAAACTTGAACAAATACGGAAAGACAGAACAGGCGGATTTGAATGATTACGGTAAAATCGGAGCGCGAGCTTGATATTATGCGAAGGGCCGGACATATTGTAAAGATGGCTCTTGACAGAATAGAAGAATTGATTGCTCCCGGTATTACAACAAGTGAACTTAGTAAGGAAGCAGAAAGAGTTATTATAAAGGCTGATGCAATTCCTTCTTTTAAAGGTGTACCAAGCCCATACGGGGGAGTTGATTTCCCGGCCGCGATATGCGCGTCGGTAAATCACGAGGTAATACATGGGATCCCTAATAATGTGCCGCTAAAAGAAGGAGATATTGTAAGTATTGATGTAGGAGCAATATTTGACGGGTTTCATGGGGATGCCGCCAGAACTTTTGAAGTCGGGAGCGTTTCACCGGAAGCCCGCAGGCTGATTGAAGTTACGAGAGAGAGTTTTTACAAGGGTATTGAAATGGCAAGGGAAGGAATGCATATACGTGATATTTCATCGGCAATCCAAAAATATGTTGAAGCTAACGGATATTCAATTGTAAGGGATTTTGTCGGTCACGGGATAGGCACGCAAATGCATGAACCTCCGCAGATACCGAATTTCGTTACATCAAAGAGGGGGCCAATGCTTAGAAGAGGTATGACATTAGCAATTGAGCCTATGGTTAACGAAGGAGGCCCGGATGTCAGGATATTAGCGAATAAATGGACGGTTGTCACCAGTGACGGGAAATTATCCGCTCACTATGAGAATACGATTGCGATAACAGGAAATGAACCGGAAATACTTACAAGATGATTGCTTTTTAGAATGTAATCTTGAAAAGTTGGCTGACTTCCTATAAAATAAAACGAGGCATTTGAAAAAACAACAGAAGTAATCGGCTTTTGCGCTGTTTTGAAGTAATGTTTGGTTAATAAAAGTATAGTTTTTAAAAGGATGGTAATAATGGAGAGCTCGGAGCCTGTTATAGGCAGAGTTGTATATTCAAAAGCAGGCAGAGACAAGGGAAAAATACTAATAGTAGTTGGAATTATTGACGAAAATTTTGTGTTGGCGGCAGACGGGAGTCTGCGGCCGATTGAAAGGCCTAAAAAGAAAAGAATGAAGCATTTGAAGTTTACGGATATAACCGTGGATTATATAGCGGAACTGGTTGAAAAAGGCGATAAACCAACTAATTCGGAACTCAGGAACACTATTGCGGAACTCATGGAACAGATTAAATAGAAATAATTAAGGAGGGTTATAATTTGTCAAAAGAGGATGTCATTGAGGTTGAAGGGAAAGTGTTGGAAGCAATGCCAAATGCAATGTTCAGGGTAGAACTTGAAAACGGACATAAAATCCTTGCTCACATTTCCGGTAAACTGAGAATGCACTATATCCGCATATTGCCGGGTGATAAGGTTACGGTTGAAATGTCGCCCTACGATCTTACCCGCGGACGGATTACCTGGAGAGGAAAATAATTACTGCAGAACAGGAGGAGCGGAAAATGAAAGTTAAACCTTCAGTGAAGAAGATATGCGAAAAATGTAAGATTATACGCAGAAACGGAAGGGTAGTGGTTATTTGCCAAAACCCGAGGCATAAGCAGCGTCAAGGCTAATGCGTTTTTATGCGGCTTACATTTTGGGTATGATAAAAACGGCTCCGGTATTATCCGGGCTATCTGAAAATTAAGATTTGTACGGCGCGGCTGAACAAGTTTATAAAAATTTGTTGCCGGAAAATCTTTGATATATATATTTATTAGCTGCCTATTGGCAGCATGATGACGGAGTAAAATTTACGATGTAAATTTTCGAACTTGAATTTAACGGCCGCTAAGGCCTGTGAAAAATAATGTAAACACATTCGGAGGTGTAAGACATTGGCTCGTATTGCAGGAGTAGATCTGCCAAGAGATAAAAGAGTTGAGATAGGACTCACTTATATATTCGGCATAGGTAAAAGCCGTTCCGATCAAATACTTAAAAAGACGGGAATTAATCCGGATACACGAATCCGTGATCTAACCGATGACGAGATTAATAAACTCAGGGAGACCATTGAAAAAGAATATGTGATAGAAGGAGATCTCAGAAGAGATATTGCATTAAATATCAAACGGCTTATTGAGATCGGCTGCTATCGCGGAAGACGTCATAGGATCGGATTACCTGTGCGCGGTCAGAGAACAAAAACTAACGCAAGAACAAGAAAAGGCCCGAAGAAGACGGTGGCTAACAAGAGAAAGTAAATGGGAGGTTGTTAATTAAATGGCTGCTAAAACTACAAGAAGGACCAGAAAAAAAAGAGAAAAGAAGAATATAGAGCGCGGCAGCGCACATATTCGTTCATCTTTTAATAATACAATCGTTACCATTACAGACGTCCAGGGAAACGCTATTTCGTGGGCGAGCGCCGGCGGTCTTGGCTTTAGGGGTTCAAGAAAAAGCACTCCTTATGCTGCCCAGCAGGCAGCGGAAACAGCGGCAAAAGCCGCAATGGAGCATGGCTTGAAGGCAGTATCCGTGTATGTAAAAGGACCGGGTTCCGGCCGCGAGGCGGCAATTCGTGCTCTGCAGGCAGCCGGACTTGAAGTCAGCCTGATTAAAGATGTTACCCCTATCCCTCACAACGGGTGCAGACCACCGAAAAGAAGAAGAGTATAACTGTAATGGGATTATGCTAAACATTTAGTGTTATTCAATTTATTTGGAATGGGAAACAGTAAATTTGTCAATTATTTATATAACAAGGCAGAAGATGTCCACTTCCTATATAGGCGGCGGCATCTAATACCGGTTTTATTGCCGGGCACTGCCCGTATGCCGGTTTAATTGAATGCATACAGATTTAGCCGGAAAAAAGGAATTTTGTTAAGCTAATAAATCGGAGGTGTAGATACAAAATGGCAAGATATACAGGCGCATCTTGTAAACTCTGTCGGAGGGAAAGCCAAAAACTTTTCCTTAAGGGAGAAAGGTGCTATACCAATAAATGTTCTGTTGACAGAAGATCATATGCTCCGGGAATGCACGGCCAGCAGCGGAAAAAGGTTTCGGAATACGGAATCCAGCTTCGTGAAAAACAAAAGGCGAAACGTTTCTATGGAGTATTGGAAAGCCAGTTTAGAAAGTATTACGAAATGGCAATTAGAAAGAAAGGAATTACAGGCGAAAACCTGCTTCAGATCCTTGAAAGCCGTCTTGATAATGTAGTCCACAGATTGGGTTTTGGCGTATCAAGGGACGAATCACGGCAATTGGTTACTCATGGGCATTTCCTGGTAAACGGAAAAAGAGTCAATATTCCGTCATACCTTGTAAAGCCCGGTGATGAAATTGAGGTTGCTGAAAAGAGCAGAAAGTCGCCCCGTTTCAAGGATATTCTTGAAGTAACAGGGGGAAAGGTTATACCGAAATGGCTGGAAGCGGATCATGAAAATCTGAAGGGTAAAGTTATTGCTTTGCCTGACAGGGAAGATATCGATTTACCGATACAGGAACATCTGATTGTTGAGCTGTACTCCAAATAATCGGTTTTTATAAACCTTTGCAGCTGATTTTATAAGAAGCATTTGCAAACCTGAGAATTCCACAGGGTAGTTATAAGGGTCAGTTGCCCTGATATCAGGATATGCTTTACCTGGCAAATCCGATATCATACCTTCAATAAGGAATATGCGGGGAGGGTCTTTGAATGATAGAAATTGAAAAACCAAAAATTGAATGTGTCGAAATGGCAGAGGACTACAGCTATGGAAAGTTCGTAATTGAACCGCTTGAGAGGGGTTATGGCATTACCTTGGGAAATTCGTTAAGAAGGGTGCTCCTGTCGTCGCTTCCCGGTGCTTCCGTTACTTCAATTAAAATAGACGGGGTATTGCATGAATTTTCTACTATTCCAGGGGTTGTCGAGGATGTAACCGAAATAATTCTTAATATCAAAGAGCTGGCACTTAAAATTCATTCGCAGGGTCCAAAGGTTATTTATATTGACTACGAAGGTGAAGGCGAAATAAAAGCTGGAGATATAAAAACTGACGCGGATGTTGAAATTCTCAATCCGGATCTGCATATAGCGACATTAAGCGGAAATAATCGTTTATATATGGAGCTCATGGTAGACAACGGAAGGGGATATGTGCCCGCCGATAAGAATAAACAGCCTAACCAGCCAATTGGTATTATTCCTATTGATTCAATTTACACACCTGTTAAAAAAGTGAATTATAATGTGGAAAATACACGTGTGGGTCAGGTAACGGACTTTGACAAACTAACAATAGAGGTGTGGACAAACGGAAGCATAAAGCCCGATGAAGCTATCAGCCTCGGTGCTAAAATTTTAAGCGAGCACCTGAACCTTTTCATCAACCTTACTGATCACGCAAAAGATGCTGAAATAATGGTTGAGAAGGAAGAAACAAAGAAGGAAAAGGTTCTCGAAATGACAATTGAAGAACTGGATTTATCGGTCCGTTCGTATAATTGCTTAAAACGCGCGGGAATAAACACGGTTGAGGATTTGATCAGCAAGACCGAAGAAGACATGATGAAAGTTCGGAACTTAGGGCGAAAGTCACTTGAGGAAGTTGTACAGAAGCTTGATGTCCTTGGACTGGCTCTTGCTCCATCGGAAGAGGTATAACCGATTATCAGCCGCTATTCCTGAATGATTATAGTACACTTTTTATATAATGTATGGTTTTAAGTCCAAATAATTAAGTTAACGGCTTAAGTATTGCAAAAGGAGGCGAACAAGCATGGCATGGCAAAGAAAATTGGGAAGGCCAACGGATCAGAGAAAGGCTATACTGAGAAACCTGGTGACTTCACTTATACAATATGAACGAATTGAAACAACCGAAGCTCGGGCAAAGGAAATAAAGGCCATAGCAGACAGTCTTATATCCCTTGCTGTGAAAGAGTGTGACAATTTCACTACGAAACAGGTGAAGGTCAGCTCGGCTGTACTTGACAGTAAGGGGAAAAAGATAACCAAATCGAAGAAATCAAAAAACGATAACAGTTATGATGTTGTCGAACGCGAAGAAAGTACCGAAATGAAACCGGTGGACAGTCCATCCAGGCTTAGTGCAAGAAGGAAGATGATTTCCTGGCTGTATAAGGTAAAAGATCAAAACGGAAAAAATATTAACCTTGCAAACAAGCTAATGGACGAAATAGGACCGCGGTATAAGGAAAAAAACAGAACAAGCGGTTTTGTAAGAATGTACAGGATAGGGCCCAGAAGGGGAGACGCAGCGGAAATGGTTATCCTTGAATTAATCAAGGACTAATACGAAAAAATAAAACCCCGGAAAGGAGAGCGGAGAAATTCGTTCTCCTTTGTTTTAAGGCCTCTCTAAGGGTAATATTATTAGTAATAATATACCTTAATCCATATTTTTTTGGAGTATAATATGGAAGCTATTGTCGTTAATGACTTGAAATATGAATATTATATCAGGGGAAACAGACAGCCTGTAATTGCGCTTAATGAAATTTCGTTTACAGTAAGCGAAGGCGAATTTATCGCAATAGTTGGAAAGAACGGTTCCGGCAAATCAACGCTTGCTAAACATCTAAACGGCCTTTTATTGCCCTATGAAGGCTCTGTTTGCGTTTTCGGACGGTATACCAGTGCTCAGGATCTGATCTGGGATATCAGACGTACTCTTGGAATGGTTTTTCAAAACCCGGATAACCAACTGGTTGCAACGACTGTCGAAGAAGATGTTGCATTCGGACCCGAAAACCTTGGAATCGAACCTGATGAAATTCGGAGCAGGGTTAAAGAGTCTTTGAAAAAAGTTAATATGGAAGGCTTTATTGAACATTCTCCGCATATGCTTTCGGGCGGTCAGAAGCAGAGGATCGCTATCGCCGGTGTGCTGGCAATGCACCCAAAATGCCTTGTGCTTGATGAAGCGACATCAATGCTCGATCCAGAAGGCCGAAAGGATGTAATATCGATATTAAAGAAACTTAACAGCGAAGAAAACATAACAATTGTCCTCATTACCCATCATATGAATGAAGCTGCGCAGGCTGACAGGATAATAGTTATGGATGAAGGAAAAGCTGTAGCGTCGGGTAAACCCGATGAAATATTTACAGAATATAAGCTTTTAAGACAAATAGGGCTTGATATTCCACAGGTTTCAGATCTGTATGTGCGCATGAAAAATGAAGGTCTTATAAAAAACGGGAAGATTCCTGTTCTTATTGATGAAGCAGAGCAGGTGTTTACGAATGTTTTATTGAACCCAAAGACGGATGTTAATTATAACACCGATACAGAGCGGAAGACAGGCGAAAAGATAATTGATATAAAGAATCTGTCATACACATACATGGCCGGTACTCCGTATGAGCGCCATGCCCTGAAGGATGTTTCGCTTACTGTTTATAAAGGTGAAAAGCTTGGAATAATAGGTCATACAGGCTCTGGAAAATCAACGCTTATACAGCACTTGAACGGACTTTTAACTCCTGCGGCGGGAACGGTGGAGGTTTCCGGAATTATACCAAAAGGCAAGTCGCTGAAAGAACTCAGAAGAAAAGTCGGTCTTATTTTTCAGAACCCGGAGGATCAATTGTTCGAGGAAACCGTTGAAAAGGATATTGCTTTTGGCCTTAAAAAAATGGGTCTTCCGGACAATGAAGTGCAAAGGCGTATTAACGAAGCAATTCTTATTACAGGATTGCCTGCGGATATATTAAAAAAATCGCCGTTTGAGCTGTCGGGAGGGCAGAAAAGAAGGGTCGCCATCGCGGGAGTGATTGTGATGGAACCGGATATTCTTGTGCTCGATGAGCCTACCGCTGGTCTTGATCCTCAAGGCAGCGCCGGAATATACGAATTCCTTTCCAATCTCAATAAAAGCAAAAATACAACAATAATTATAGTATCACACACAATGGAAGATATCGCGCGTTTCTGCGATCGCATCGCAGTGATGGAAGAAGGAAAAATTATTATGCTTGACGAAACGCGCAGTGTCTTTTCAAATAAGGAATACCTTGAAAAAATAGGCCTCGATGTACCGCAGATTACCGAACTATTTTACCGTCTCAACAGAAAATATCAAAACATAAGGAAAGATATTCTCACGGTACAGGAAGGACTCGATGAAATGAAGAGGATAATGGGAACTTGATCTTTTTCAGATTAACTTATAACGGAATGAGCAAATATAGAAATCAAAGCTCAAAAAAGAGGGTTTTTCTATGCTGAAGAATATAACCCTGGGGCAGTATATACCCGGGAAATCAATCCTTCACCGGGCTGACCCAAGAACAAAAATGATATGGACCCTGCTAATAATGGTATCGGTTTTCATAGCGAACAATGTCTTTGGCTATGTGATGCTTATTGCACTTACGGCAATTGCACTGTTAACCGGAGAAGTACCCGTTAAGCATACGCTCAGGGGTTTAAAACCATTGCTGATTATTCTTATTATAACGGCCGCGATCAATATATTCACATATTCCGGGCAGACAGTTCTATGGTCGTTGGGAACAGTCAAAATTACTCTTGAGGGAATCATGCACGCGGTTGCTATTACGATAAGGCTTTCAATGATAGTGATTATGGGCTCGGTACTAACTCTTACAACAACGCCTATAGCGCTGACAGACGGTATCGAGAGCCTTTTATCTCCGTTGAAAAAAATAAAAGTTCCGGTTCATGAAATGGCTATGATGATGTCTATTGCACTGCGTTTTATTCCCACACTAATGGAAGAAACCGATAAAATAATGAAGGCACAGGCTTCGCGCGGGGCCGACTTTGACACAGGGAATATATTGCAAAAGGCAAAAAGCTTTATTCCCGTGCTTATCCCATTGTTTGTCAGCGCGTTTAAACGGGCTGAGGAACTCGCAACGGCTATGGAATCAAGATGCTACAGAGGGGATGTCGGTCGTACAAGAATGAAAAAGTTAGCCTATACCGGTGTGGATATACATATAAGCATTTTCATGGTTTTATTTATGGCAATTTTCATCGTTTCCACATTTGTACTGGTATCGTAAAATGCCTTATTTGGAAGCGTAAAGCGGTAAAATGAACGATTCGCCGGATTATGCTTGTTGAGGTTTTGGGATGGATTATTAAAATGAAAAAAATATTCTTGTATGCCAGGCTTGGCATTATATCAATACTTAACGGGATTTCAACGAAAGTTCGGATAAAACGCTCCCTTGAGCATGCTTTGATCTATGAAAGGCTCGGTAATGTCTTTCGCGCGGGCAGGATATTTTCTAAAATAATAAACACTAATCCGAAGGACCCCAGAGGTTATTACGGTATGGCAATGCTATACGACAACAAAGGCAAATACGGTAAGGCGATTGCCTGGTACAATAAATCTATTGAGGCCGATCCTCGTTTTATACCAGCCTGGTTTTTTTTAGCTAACGCGTTGTATGAAACAGGTGAAAAAGTTCTTTCCATTGAATGCTATAAAAATGTTATACAATTGGATCCGGAAAACTTTTGGGCATATAACAACGCAGGCTCAATTTATGAAGAACTTAATATTAATACCGAGGCACTTAAATATTTCAGAAAGGCGCTTGAGATTATCCCCGGCCATCATAAAGCTCTGTTTAATATGGGTGTAGTGTATTCAAGGATGGGTTACGAAAAGAAGGCTCAGGAATATTATTGGGAATCCATACGCGACTGCAATAAATACCCATACAGCTTTTTAAACCTGTCGCTGTTATATAAGAAAGAAGATAAAATAGACAGGGCTATTGTTGTAATAAGCGAAGGGATCAGGTGTAACCCCAGCGCTTCGTTTCTTTATTATAACAGGGCTTGTTTGCTGGCTATTTCCGGATATGTTGATGAAGCATTTCTGGATGTTGCAAGAGCGGCAAAGCTTAATCCTTCTTACTACGGTTATGCCGAAAAAGATGATGAGTTGGCCGATGTCAGGATGCATCCCGGATTTAAGGCGCTGAAAACAGCAATATCAGGCGAGAGAAATAACGATGAATGATTTTTATTACAGTGAGAAGCCCGTTTCTGAAATAAAGGAAAAAGAATTTACCGATACATGCGCCGGCAAATTGCTTAAGTTAATATCGGTAAGCGGGGTATTTTCGTTTGAAAACCGTATTGACAAGGCTTCGCGCTTATTGATTGAAAACTTTAAGCCCACAGGGAATACGGTCCTTGATGTTGGCTGCGGTTATGGAGCAATAGGCCTTTTTATTAAAACCATTTATCCGGAGCTTTCGGTTACTATGGTTGATATAAATGAGAGAGCTGTAAAGTATTCTAAGATAAATGCCGAACGAAACTATCTTCAGGTGAGAGTTATTAAAAGTGATCTGTATTCAGGGGTCGAGTCCGAAAAATTCCGGGATATTGTAACAAACCCGCCGATAGCCGCCGGTAAGAAAGTTGTAGAGCGCTTGATTCGGGAATCCAAACAGCATATAAACCCGGGGGGCTCGCTTTGGCTTGTCGCGTTTCACAATAAAGGCGGCTCGTCGTATAAAAAAACAATGCAGGAAGTTTTTAATAATGTTCAGGATGTCGTTAAAAAAGGCGGCATAAGATTATATCGGTCCATTCTGATGTGATGTGTCCATAAGCTGATTAATTACTGCAATTACGAAAACAGGTCGTCTTTTGCTTTGTAATAAAAAATAGCAAGTTGGGTCCTGTCTCTCAAGTTAAGTTTTTCAAGTATAATACTTATGTAATTTCTAACTGTACCTTCGCTCAGATACAGTATGTTTGAAATTTCTTTATTGGACAGTCCGTTTGCTACTTGTTTTATTATTTCAATTTCCCTTTTGCTTAGATTATAACCGTTTATTGTTTCTTTATTTTTTTTACCCGCAAATACCGGTAATTTTGAAATTATCTCATCGCCGAAAACCCTTTGTCCCATAAAGACAGCCTTTACCGACGGGATTATGCTTTCAAAGTCCTGCTTCAGAATATAACCTTTAGCGCCGATTTGAAATGCCTTGGTTATATACTCATCATCGGAAAATGTAGTAAGAAAAAGGATTTTAGCATTCCTGTCCTTTTCCAGTATTTTTTCGGCAGCATCAATACCTGTCATGCCGTCCATTCTTATATCTATAAGAAGAACATCCGGTTTCAGCTTAAAATACAGTTCCACAGCATGCTGTCCGCTGCCGCATGTTCCCGCAACATCAATATTTGTGTCGCTCTCAAGGATTGTTTTCAAAGACTCTGTGACAAGTTTATCATCATCAACGATTAGTATTCTCATGTAAGCACCTCCCGGTAACAGTTGCACCTATTTTATTTCTATATCTTATATTTATGTACTCACCCAATTATTCGTTTCTTTTGGGCTTTGGGATAGAAATAAAAATTTCGAATCCGTTTTTCCTAATTGTATTCATAATTCCATTAAGGGAATTTACACGCTCTTCCATGTTTTTTAATCCAAGCCCTTCCTTCAGCCTGCCGCTTTTTAGCGTGCCGTTATCCCTTATTATCAATTGGTAGAGACCGGGGTGTTCGTTTAATGTGATAAAAGCATGCGTCGCGTCCGAATGCTTCATAATATTTGACAAGGCTTCTTTAACTATCGATATAAACGCGTATTTAATTTTTTTATCGGGATCGCCTGTTATATTGTAATTATAGCTTATTTTACAGAAGGAAATCTTTTTTATTATATTCCATATCTGTGTGTTAAGATCCACCGAGTCATCATACAGCATGTGAACACTGCTGTGTATGCTGCTCATCGCTTCGTTCAATGTATTATTAATCGAATTAAGACCTTCCCTGATTTTTTCATCTTTCGTGACAGTATAAAGCGCGGCGGATTGAAGAATTGCGCTTGATAATAAATGCCCTACATTGTCGTGAATTTCCCGGGCTATACGATTTCGTTCATTGACGGTTGCAAGATTCAGTTCATAATCCTGTTTTTCGATTAAATCCTGGTTTTGTTTTTTCAATTGAAATGACATTTCTCTTGCCGAATCTATTAATTCATTGTGTTTTGTGATTAGCTTATGCTGTTCTTCCGCCCAATATTTTAACATTATCGATAAAAGCGTTAATATAATTATAACTATAAATATATGTACCGGGTAATATTCAAAAGAACGTAAAAGCGGTATTATTGCGATTAGGTTTATGTACTGGTATTTGTTAAAAAACATATCGTATGCAATTACGGGAAGAAAGGCTACAAACCCGGGAATAAAAAAGGATAAAACGGAAAATCCTGTTGATAAAGCAAGCTTTATTTTTTCATTATCAAAATAACTTAAAAACCCGCTGAAAATCAGGCTGACCAATATTATTGCCACACTGCTGCTTATATCCTTTTCAAGAATGCAGAAAATAGAACAACATATAAAAACTATAATTTTATTTATCAAATTTGCAGTGTTAAGCATGGCTTATCCATCCAATAAAAGTATTCCCCTAAGCCAAATATTATCATTTTTTACCTTTAAGCACAACAAAAAGCGTTGGAGCATGTCGCCCTGCGTAACCGAAAACACCCGAATCACCCGCTAATTAGAGGAACTATTGTACAATAAAAGGAAACTATAGCGAAAATGCAGCATAGAGATGTACAACATGACATTTGTCATTAAAATATGTGATTTGCGGCACTTACAAGCGCTAAAAAACCAGAGTATGATAAACATATCAAATGGCGGAGGCGAATTAAATGGTTGTAAAGGTAAAAAATCTTGTTAAACGCTACGGCGATCTGGTTGCGCTTGATCATCTTTCACTTTCGGTTAATGAAGGCGAAATATTCGGTTTGCTTGGACCAAACGGTTCGGGTAAAACAACGGCGATTAACTGCATTTTATCGTTATTGAAATATGATAAGGGTGAAATTGAGATCTTCGGAAGGCCGATGGCACCGGACGCATATGATATAAAACGCGACATAGGTATAGTTATGCAGAATGTCGCTGTTTATAATGAATTGACCGTATATGGAAACATTGACTATTTCTGCGGGCTTTATGTAAAGGATAAAAATGAAAGGAAAAGGCTCGTGGAAGAAGCGATTGATTTTGTCGGACTGCGGGAATTCACTAAGTTCTATCCCAAAAAGCTCAGCGGAGGTTTGCTTAGAAGGCTGAATATCGCATGCGGTATAGCGCACAAACCCAGGCTTATTATTCTTGACGAGCCGACAGTCGCGGTAGATCCCCAAAGCAGGAACAGGATTCTGGAAGGCATAATGGAGCTTAACAGGCAGGGTGCCACTGTAGTATATACCTCACATTACATGGAGGAAGTAGAGAGGATATGCTCAAGGATTATGATACTTGATAAAGGCAGGGCTATTGCTACAGGTACAAAAGATGAGCTTAAGGCGATGATTACAATGAACGAAAGGATTACGGTTGAATCTTTTGGCATAACCGATGAGCATATATCCGAGATTCAAAGGCTGCCAAACATTATTTCGGTTGAGTATAAAGACAATCTGCTTGTTATAAAATCCGGAAAAGGAAAAAACATTTTTGAATCTATTTTGGATTATATAAGGAGAAATGAAATTCCGTTCGGCAAGATCTATTCCGAGCTGCCTACACTGAATGACGTTTTTCTTGAAATAACAGGCAAGGAGCTAAGGGATTAAGGGGGGACAGAAATGTTTGTTCATATATTTACGTACAGGCTTAAATGTTTAATGCGCGACTGGGAAACAATTTTATGGACAATGGTGTTTCCGCTCGTTCTGGCCACATTGTTTTACATGGCATTTTCGAACCTGTACACGAATGAAATATTTAATCCGATAAACATTGCCGTGGTTAATGATGAACAATACGTAAAAAATAAAAGCTTCAGAGCTGCCCTCGAAGAAGTATCCACAGGCGACGGAAAACTTTTTAACCTGTCGGAAACAACAGTTGACGAGGCTGATAAGCTGTTGAACGAAAATCTTATTGATGGGTATATTGTTGTTGAAATGCCGATAAAACTGGTTGTAAATAACTCGGGCGTAAATCAAAGTATAATAAAAAGCTTTATTGATACTTACATGCATGCTTCTTCGGCAGTTGAAACCATATTGACAACAGAGCCAATGGAATCTGCACGGATTCAAAAAATTATTGATGATATCGGAAACCGTGAAAAATATGTCAGTGAAAAGAAAAGCGCGGGCGGCGAACCAAATACCATCCTCCTTTATTTTTACACGCTTATTGCAATGACATGTTTTTACGGGGGGTTTTTCGGCATGAGGGAAATAAACGACATTCAGGCCGATATTTCAAACGTTGCGGCAAGAGTAAACGCAGCTCCCGTTCATAAAATCAAGGCGTTTTTATCCAGTGCCGCGGCGTCCGTTTTAATACAAACAGCAGAGATTCTTGTGCTGCTCTGTTATCTTGTATTTGTGCTGAAACTTGACTTTGGAAACAAAACGGGCTTTGTTTTGCTCACCGCATTCATTGGCGTCAATTTAGGTTTTTCTTTTGGAGCGTTTATAAGTGCTGTTGTTAAAAAATCGGAAGGAGTGAAAGTGGCGGCCAT
>JAAYBO010000301.1 GCA_012730095.1 Clostridiaceae bacterium | reverse complement strand
TGAATTAAGAAATTAATCCTATTAGAATGAGGTTATGGCATGACATTCCGTACCCCTACCCCCCCAATTCATATAAGGGTACAGAATGTTTATGCTTATTCAGGTGGTGATGGTATTGGCAAAACGCTTCACTGCTGCTATAGTTCGATATATCTCTGCACAATGCCCGGATAAATCAAAAGAAGAACTTGAGATTATAGGATACGGTCTTGAGGGAGTTTTAACAACAGTACCAAAAATCGCTTTTATTATTACTGTTGGTTATTTTTTAAATATTCTTCAGCCGCTGCTTTGTGCGGTATTATCCTTCGGAATTCTTAGAACATTCGCTTCAGGGGTACATTTAAATAACGGCTGGGTATGCTTGATTTTCTCATCAATTGTATTTCTTTTTATTGCATATGCCGGAGTATATATACCCTTACCCATGCTATTAAAGATATTTATGTTTCTGGTATCATTTATTCTATTGACATTGTACGCACCTGCGGACACTGAGGAGCGTCCGCTTGTGGTTCCGAGGATCAGGCAGGAACTTAAGGTTTCGTCCCTTATTTTTACAGGGCTGATGTTCATTATTATGCTGTTATTGCCGAGCGGTCACGTTATTGGTAACATTATCACCTATAGTGTAATTATTGAAAGCGTTATGACTACCCCGGCAATATATTTTATACTAAATAGGAGGTATCGGAACTATGAGTACTATGAAACGTAAAATTGCCGGAGCTATTGCCGAGATCGGTAAAAGAACGGCAATCCAGAACTCAAAGCAGTCAATATTCTTCTTCTTTAAAGAGCCGAAAATGCCTGAGTGCCTCATAAAAAGGCAAAAATAAGGCTGATTTGTTCTGCACACTCAGATACAAAAGATCAACGCGTATAAATATAAGAAGTGTTGGATTTTTTGCGCTTAGTTACTGCCAGTGAAAACCAGTTCCTGGAAAAAAAGATTATAATCCACGGTAGTCTTTAAAAAAACAGAGGGATATTGGGATAGTATGTTTTTAACGTTACATAAACCCAACCCTCTGTTTTTCCCTTTTGTTGAAACCCCGCGCTTAAAAAGCTGACTAATGTTCGGTTCATTAAGGTACGTATTTGCGATAATTATTGAAGTTGACCCATCACCTGTTTCAATGCCTACATGGAGCTCTTTCATAAGAGATTCCGAAGATGCCTCGATCGCATTGTCAATAAGAATACCTGCGACCTTGCATAAATCTATTATATCCATATCCTTAAACCATATTTCCGAAAAGATATTAATATAAACCTTCAGCCCCATCGATATTGCCTGATTCAGTTTATATGACAAAATCCCCTTTAATCCGGTCTGTTTGATATAATTCAGTGAGGACAGTATATGGTTTTGAGGGCTTTCCCTGTACTCCTTAAGAACTGAGTTGTAATAATAGCTTGACAATTCGTCAAGCTTGCCGTTATCGATATAGCATTTAAGCGAGAACAAAACATTAAAAAAATCGTGCTTCTGGTTACGAATGTCCTGATAAAGGCTTTCGATAATTTGTGTATATTCAATAAGCTGTTCATATTCTTTTGCCTGCTGCTCCATTAAAAGAGCCTGCCTATTTAACGCAAAATAAGAAAGGACAAGGAACAGGCATACAAAAAAATATACTGCGAACGCAATCAGGTTGAATATAATTACGAGAGTCGGATTCGTGGAAATGATCTGCTTATTGAAATAGAGGTTAAGAGTGCAGATTATAACTATAAAAACAATGCTGCTTAAAAAGAAAAATTTAGTACTGATTTTTGATTTATATTTCTTCTGCTGAATAAGCTGTTTAATTATTATAGCCAAAATAGTAATGAAAAGAAAGCTCAGGTTAGCAATACACATATAAAAAGGATGGTCAAGGTTAAAATAATCTAATTTTAAAAAGTTAACAAAGAAGAAAAGAAGAACGAAATCCCCTAAAACAGTAATCAAAACGCTAATCAACGATAAAGCAAATGATTCGACAAAATTAAGCTGATAAATAAGATTGGTTAAGAGTGCGAAGGCAGCAAGTACTACCGAAAACCTTATTCCAGGTATTTGAATAAAACCGCAGATTATATAGTTTGAAATGAATAAAAGAGTAAATAAAAGAATGTTTTCTTTATTGGTTCTCCTAATATTTTTAAAATTCATGTATACGACAATAAGCAGATGTATAAGGGAAACGGAAAAAACCCTGACAATTTGTTCAGGAGCGAACACGGTTAACCAGCTCCTTCCACTTCTGCTTTGAAACATCGCAAACCTTTCCATCATTCATGACGACCGAATAGTAGCGGTTCCCTCCTAATTTTTTAATTTGCCGGGTATTAATGATAAATGAACGGTGGCATTGATAGAAACGGCTGTCCAATCGTTTAATCAAAGCTTTCATCGTGTCGTAAAACTCTATGCAGGTACCGTTTTTTAAAACGCAATAGAGCATCCTTGAGCTTGGCCTGGTTTCAACATACATAATATCATTAAGATTTACGGTATAAAAATTATTATAGCTTTTCAGTGTTATCTGCCTTGTTACATCGACATTCCCAAGCTGCACCATTTCTCTCAGGACTGTGTCTATACACTCTTGTATCCGTTTTTGGATATTTTCATCCTGTTTATAGATATAGTCGAGTGCTTTAAGTTTGTATTGAAAAACTTTAAGGCTTAATTCCGGATGAGATGTTATGAAGATAATGTAAGCCATAATGTCTATTTTTCGGATTTGTCTGGCCAACGTAAGACCGGATGCATTTTCCTGATTGAGTATTATATCCATAAAATATACATTTATGTGGCCAAGGTTTGCCTCTGCAAATTCAATGACTTTTTCAAAATGATCCTGGAATAAATGGATATGACAGTCTAAATTCTTCTTCGCGGTATACTCTGTTATAAAACCTTTAATAATGGATGCGGTATTTAAATTATCCTCACAAATAACAAAATTATACATTTTACCTCCCAGACTCCAAATGTATATTTAATATGTAGATAAATCTCTCCCGCGTAAGATATTCCTTCATTTCTCATTTTATACTAAAAAACTGTACAAATCTACAACAAAAAATTATCACTAATAATCGCTTTACAATTTGATAAACATATAACATGATTCGATACTTGTCGCATATGGAACAAGAATATCTTCAGCCTCGTCAAAACAACTAAGAAATTGCTTAGTTATTTCAACACAATTGTGTTGCACAGGTGAACGGCGCAGTGAAACGAAACGACTGCTCCAGTCTTAATGAGGCGGAGCAAACACAGGAAATCTGACGCTTAAAAAATTCGATTGTGGACTTATAGGCATAAAGATAATATAATTTAACGGTAGCGGAAATAGATTTGTTTTTTGCGGGAAGGAGGAACAAACAGGAATTTCCTGTATGATACAAATGATTAAGACCAACAGGCATAAAAAAAGAAGGCCGGTGAAAATAATTCTCTTTGCGGTAATGTTTGCAGCAATTGTATTTGCTATAATTTTGTGCATGAATGACAGAACTGAAACAAACGGTCGGAATGTAACCGTTATTACGCCGCCTGAAGGAACAAATCCAAATGGAGGCACTTCTGAACATACTGGAAACGGAACATCTGCAATAACGCCCGTTGCCACGCCTGCTCAGGAAGCGACGCATATTCCGACGCAAACACCTGTACCTACGTTAACGCCTACTCCTTTTCCAAGGGATATGGAAGGATTAAAAAAGGAAATAGAGGATTATATTTTAGAACAGCCGGGCAAGTATGGCTTGTACTTCATTAACCTTGTCAATGGAGATGAGTTTGGCATTAATGACAAGGATGAATTTATAGCGGCGTCAACAACAAAGTTGCCAATGAACCTGTTGTTATACAAAAAAATAGCTTCAGGAGAAATTGATCCGAACAGTATTTTAACATACCTGGAGGAAGATTTTGAACCAGGTTCCGGTGTTGTTCAAAAATCTGAGTACGGCACCGAGTATACCGTGCGAGAAACCGCAAGGTTATCAATCGTATACAGTGATAATTGTGCAATAAATATGATTATTCGGCTATTGGGCATTGATAATATAAGAAACTACATGCAGGAGCTTGGCGGGACGGTATATTACGGAAGAAGGCACCGCTCATGCCCGTATTATCTGGCTCTTTATACAAGGGAATTGTATCGTTTTTATATTGAATCCCCTGAAATAGCCGGTATTTTAATAGAAGATTTGCAGAACACGATGTGGAACGACAGAATAAACAAATATTTGCCCGAAGGTGTAAAGGTATCACATAAAATAGGAACATTTGAAGGTGTATGTAACGATGTTGGAATAATATTTGCGGATGAACCCTATGTCCTGGCTGTTATGAGCGATGGTGTCGAGTACGCTGCGGCAGCGGATGTGATTGGTGAAATATCAAAAAAGATATATTATTATCTGGAGAATAGTAGATAAATATGCTTTTAACCTTGATTTTATAAAACAAGTGCAGTACTTTTAATATTTAGCTGC
>JAAYBO010000300.1 GCA_012730095.1 Clostridiaceae bacterium | reverse complement strand
GCTGTTAAATATAATATGTTCAATATAAAAACCCTGGAAATTTTCCATTTTTCAGGGGGGATACGAAAGTAACTGGTGTAAGCCAGTGAAATAAATGGTTTAGGTCAAAATTCATTCAGAATTTTTGACACTACGTAACTTTTTGCGGAGGGACAAAAATGAAAAAAATAGCCGTTCAAAAAGGACTGACTCCCGTACAGGAGTATCTTGCCGAACATGGATATGATGTTGAAACCATTGATTTTGACACTTTTTCCAATGTACAGGAAGAAGATTATGACGCTGTCGTTGTTACGGGCATGAACAATGATTTTTTAGGAATGCAGGATACTGTTACCGGCGCCCCGGTTATTGACGCAACCGGAATGACGCCGGAAGAAGTATACGAACAGATTCATCAATCGTACCTATAAAAAAAGCAGGAGTACTAAAAACCGCTCCTGCTTTTTTATCCTTTTATTTTGCCCGCGTATTGATTTCCGTTGTCAATTTATTTATAAATCCATCAACATCCATAACACCAAGATCGCCTTCTTTTCGTGATCGGACCGCTACCTGTCCGTTCTGCATTTCCCTGTCGCCGATAACAAGCATATACGGTATCTTCGCCAGTTGTGCCTCGCGGATTTTGTAACCAATCTTCTCATTGCGCTCGTCAACTTCAACCCTTACTCCTAACTTTGAAAGCTTTTCTGCGATTTGGTTCGCATATTCAAACTGCTTATCAACAATCGGCAGCACTTTTACCTGAACAGGAGCAAGCCATGTAGGAAACGCACCGGCATATTTTTCTATCAGCATGGCGATAGTGCGTTCATAACAGCCAATCGAGGTACGGTGGATAACATACGGCCGTTTCTTTTCATTGTTCTTATCGATATACGTCATGTCAAAACACTCAGGTGAATTGAAATCTATCTGCACGGTTATAATAGTGTCTTCCTTACCGTGGACGTTTTTAAACTGTATATCCAATTTCGGACCGTAAAAAGCAGCTTCCCCATCTGCTTCCTGGTATGGAATATCTATTTTATCCAATATGTTCTTCATTTTAGCCTGCGTATCTTCCCAGGCATCAGGATTATCAATATACTTTTCCTTGTTATTCGGATCCCATTTTGAGAATCTGTACGATATATCCTCTTTTATACCAAGGGTGTCCATTATATAGTTAATCAAATCAAGAACTCCTAAAAATTCTTCCTCAAGCTGCTCAGGCGTAACAATCAAATGTCCTTCGGAAATCGTAAACTGGCGCACACGTATAAGGCCGTGCATTTCACCTGAGGCTTCGTTCCTGAATAAAGTGGATGTCTCAGCCATCCTTACGGGAAGATCCCTGTAGCTGTGTAATTTAGAATTGTATATCATAAATTGGAATGGGCATGTCATAGGGCGAAGAGCCAGCACCTCGTCATCCTTTTCCTCATCCCCAAGTACAAACATACCATCCTTGTAATGCTGCCAGTGTCCCGATATTTTATATAAATCGCTTTTGGCCATATACGGGGTTTTCGTGATAACATAACCCCTTCGTTCTTCTTCATCCTCAACAAACCTCTGCAGAATCTGAAACACTTTCGCGCCTTTTGGCATAAGAAGAGGGAGCCCCTGTCCAACCGGTTCCGAGGTCATAAACAATTCAAGTTCGCGTCCCACCTTATTATGATCCCGCTTTTTCGCCTCTTCCATTTGGCGGAGATGCTCATCAAGCATACTTCTTTTTGGGAAACTGACACCGTAAATCCTTTGGAGCATTTTATTTTTTTCATTACCGCGCCAGTAAGCGCCTGCAAGATTAGTCAGCTTCACGGCTTTTACTCTGCCTGTACTCGGAAGATGCGGTCCCGCGCAAAGGTCCGTAAATTCCCCCTGCCTGTAAAACGATATTTCTGCATCGTCAGGAAGCTCACTTATTAATTCGGTTTTATATATTTCACCGTTCTCCCGCTCAAACTTCAATGCATCGCTGCGGCTTAACACAAATCTTTCTATCGGTAAGTCCTCTTTGATTATGCTTTGCATTTCATCTTCTATTTTGTTAAGATCTTCAGCACTAAAAGGGGTCTCAGCATCAAAATCATAATAAAACCCATTATCCACCGCGGGGCCTATCGCAAGCTTTGTACCAGGGAAAAGTCTTTTTACGGCTTGGGCCATAATGTGGGATGTTGTATGCCAGTAGACCGCTTTCCCCTCTTTATCGTCAAATGTAAGAACATTCAATTCGCAGTCATCATTTAATTTATATCCCAAACCAACCGTCTTCCCGTTAACTTCAGCGGCAACAGCTTCTCTTGCAAGAGCGCCGCTGATACCCTTTACAGCTTCCAAAACGGTAATTCCTTTATTAAACTCTCTTATGCTTCCGTTTTTTAAAGTAACTTTAATCATAAACTACATCTCCTCAGATAACAAAAAATATGCATAATATCTCCTCGTCCCTGAAAAGCATACTTTTGTAATGATATTACCGGAATTATTGAAATCTGCATTTATTATAATGCCATTTACAGCCCGATACAACCCCTGTTTTGTTTTAACGCTGAACAAATGCCCTATTTTCAAATGATAGGAAGACTCTACTCAACAGAAATGCTGTCTTTTATTTTTTCAAACGTTGCTTTCTTGATGCCTTTGACATTCATTATTTCTTCGATGCTTTTGAATGGGCCGTTTTGCTGTCGATAGGCAATAACGGCATTAGCTTTCACCGCTCCAATGCCCTTAAGGGACATTAAGCTCTCTACATCGGCCGTGTTAATGTTTACTTTTCCTGTAGCTTTAGCAGTATCCGGAATTGCAGAACCTGAGCCGCCTGTCGGTCCATTTTCGGCAGAGTTCGTTTGATTTTTATAATCTGCAGACGAAATTTCTGATTGACTTGATTGACCGGAATTACCATCAGAAACATCAAAAACATCTATATTATTGACCTTCAGATACCATCCCCATAAAACAAGGATTATAAGCATTATCAAAGCGGCAATGATAATATATGCTTTTGGGATTTTTATTTTCCTTTCCCACAAAACAATCTTCATTATTTCCCCTTAACCAGCTTTTTGTTTTGCATAGCCGCCTATATAATATTCAGGAATTTCAAGACATTTTTATAAACTTTGAATAACATGCGGTGTAATTGCCGACGAATAATAGCGGTTTTTGCATAATTCCATTATATGGTTTTAATGCAATAATTACAATACCTGTTTTGAATTGTGTCCGCTTCCCGCAATTTCCTCTACGATCGAGACTATATTCTCAACCGCGTCGCCGCCAGAATTTTTTTTTATTGATTTTATGTAACTGTTTTTGTTCAGGTATAATTCTTTGATCTTTGTTGTAAGCATTTCCTTTGTCACATCCTCTTCCATCAGTATATCACTGTAACCCTGGCTGTAAAAGGACTGCGCGTTAAGTATCTGATCTCCCCTGCTGGCATTTTTCGATAGCGGTATGAGAAGCGCGGGCTTTTTAACAGTTAAAATTTCATAAAGAACTGTTGCCCCGGCTCTTGATATAAAAACATCCGCGCATGCAAATATGTCGGGAAGTTCTTTATCAACATATTCAAATTGTTTATATCCGCTTAATTTTTCAAATTCGGGGTTCATATTTCCTTTCCCGCATATATGGCAAATTTGAAATATTTGAAGCAATTCTTTCAGTGCATCTCGGACAGCTCTATTGATAAATTCGGAACCCTGGCTTCCTCCAATAATAACCAACACCGGCTTTCCGCTTGAAAAACCACATAACTTCAGGCCATTAATCCGGCTGCCTGAATTAATTTCTTCCCTGACCGGTAAACCCGTGTGACAAGCCTTTTCGGCAGAAAAATATTTTTTTGATTCGGGAAACGTATAACAAACCTTGCGCGCAAATGGCATTGACAATTTGTTTGTAAGCCCGGGAGTGATATCCGATTCATGAATAACCACAGGAATTCGCAGTACCCATGATGCCCAGACCACAGGACAGGAAACAAACCCTCCTTTGCTGAAAACAATATCCGGTTTTAATTTCTTAAGAATGGACAGCGATTGAAAAAACCCTCCGGTTATCCTGAATAAGTCCGTAACATTTTTAATATCTAAATATCTTCTAAGCTTTCCAGCGCTGACAGCATAATAAGGCAGACCTTGTTTTTCCGCCAATTGCTTTTCAATGCCGTTTTTTGAACCTATGTAATGAATTGTATAGCCTTTGGCTTTAAGCTTCGGAATTAATGCGATATTGGGAGTAACATGCCCAGATGTTCCCCCGCCTGTAAGAACAATAACTTTCATTTCCCTCTCCTTGCCAGGTTTCCGGATTTCGGATTTCCTATATTGCTGCAGTCAGCAGGCTGGAAAACCACCCTATAAGTTAGTATATTCAATATTTAGTGCAATAAGCAAGTATTTCTCCGTATTTTTAAGTATTCATACACTGCTCATTGAACTATTGTACAATATAAGGAAATCCGTCTTGTTTCCGCTATTGTACAATAGTTCAAAGAGTAACTTATAAACAGTAACGTTTTGAAAGTGAAAGCGTTAAAAAATACTTACGCAATTAATACACAAAAACCATTCTTCCTATTCTCGCCGCAAGAGGCTTTGACCACAGCCACTTGTTTGTTGCGCTGTCATCAAAATAAAACATTGCTCCATTTGACGGATCAATCCCATTTAACGCGTCAAATGCAGCCCGTTTCGCAGCCTCGGATGCGGGCTTATAGATCCATCCGTTCTCAACAGGAGTAAACTGATAATATCCGCCGGATTTTTCATATATAACATCTTTAATTGTGTTCGGAAAGCGTGAGTCCCTTACCCTGTTAAGAACCACCGCTGCGACCGCAACCTTTGCGTTATAGGGCTCGCTCTCGGCTTCCGCTGTAATCAGCCTTGCCAGGAGGTCATGATCACTGTTATTATACTGTACCGCCGTTTTGTTGGATAAAGTAACGCTGCCTTGCTTTGTCGCAGGCACTAACAATTTTTGCCCGGGATATATAATGTTATCCCATTTGTTATTTGCCTTTCTCAACGAATCAAGTGTTACTGAGTACCTCTTTCCTATCAGGTATAATGTGTCCCCGCTGGCAACAATGTGTTCAGTTGCCGGTACGGTCAATTTCTGCCCGGGATAAATCATCGTACTTGAAAGGTTATTCTCTTTCATAATAGAACTGCTTGTCGTATTAAACAAGCTGCCTATCGTGTAAAGTGAATCACCTTTAACTACCGAGTATTGGGCTGCAAATGAAGCAGTACCCGGCAAAATCATTGCGGCAAGCAATATTGCAAAAAACATCTTGACTTTTTTTGTAGTAAACACTTTGCTCTCCCCCTTAATAAACTTAGATCAATATTCAGGACGCTCGAGGTATTTCAGTTGATAAAAAATTCTTTCAGTAACGAGTCGCCCATTTTACCAAATTGGAAATTTGGCGTTTTCATTGTAACAGAGTTACCAGACAATTTCCATGTAAAATATATGGCATGATGACCAGGTAATGCTACTTATTTATCTTAATATGTTATTTATACATATATTTGGTTATATGTGTTATACTTGTTTTCATATTCACTTTACGTTTACATAATTTGTTCCTTGATTTTCGGACAGGCTTCCCTTAAGGTTATATTGATTTCACTGGTTAAACACAATTTCACTATTTATTTGCTAATTAAAAGGAGTACTAAAAAAAATGAAAATACGGAGTATTATGAAAAGCAGCACAATACTGTTTATGGCTGTTCTTTTTTCCGTTTTTCCTGTTATCGGTTCTAACGCATCCGGCAGGTTTAATATGTCATACATTTATTTCGGGACTCCCGGTGATTATTATATGCATGTGGACAATACACGAAATTCACTAAATGAAGTTTCCCCGAACTATTTTAACATTGATTGCAGCGGCAATCTTGAATTAACAGAGGCGATTGATACAAACTTTGTTAATGAAATGCAAAACAGGGGAATAAAAGTTGTCCCGTTTTTAAGTAATCATTGGGACAGGGAAAAAGGAATAAAAGCATTGGCAAACAGGCATTCGTTAAGCGATCAGATAGTATCGTCAATTGTGATGTATAATTTGGACGGAGTAAATGTGGATATTGAAAACGTTACACATTTACAAAGAGAGTACTATACCGATTTTGTAAGGCTCTTGCGGGAAAAAATGCCTGAAGGGAAAACACTGGCTGTTGCGGTTGCTCCGAACCCATACGGAATTACAACAGGCTGGCATGGCTCCTACGACTATAAAAGTCTTGCGAAATACAGTGACTATCTTATGATTATGGCTTATGACGAAAGCTATCCCGGAGGACCCGCGGGACCTGTGGCAAGTTATGACTTTGTTGAAGCCACAATTATAAAGGCGCTTACCGAAGTACCAAAAGATAAGATTGTACTTGGCATACCTTTTTACGGCCGCTATTGGAAAACTGGCGAGGCTTCAGGCGGCGCCGGTTTGAGTGTTGTCGAAATTGAAAAGCTAATAAAAAAATGCAGCGGAAACGTAATATTTGACACGAAAGCTAAGTCGCCAAAAGCGATAATAACCATTGGAACGGACAATAAAGACCCCGATATACGGCTTACGCCAGGAACATATACATTCTGGTATGAAAATGAAGCTTCAATAAAGCAAAAGCTTAAGCTGGTTAACAAGTATGATTTGAAGGGAACAGGCAGTTGGAGTCTTGGGCAGGAAACAACAGGCACATGGTATTATTACAATATGTGGCTTAACGGATATTATTTTGCTGATGTTCAAGGCCATTGGGCACAGCCCTTTATTATATCGACGGCTGAAAAAGGATGGATGATCGGTATTTCCTCTGTTTCATTCGCGCCGGACAAGCCTTTGACTCGTGCTGAAGCCGCTGCAATTCTCGTAAGAGCTTTAGAAATTAATAAAACTGGTACGGATAAATCTTATTTTACCGATATTTCCGGGCATTGGGCTGAAAATGATATTTTAACTGCCGCTCAAAATGGTGTCGTATTAGGCATCGGAAACGGCAGATTCTGTCCGGACGAGCTTATTACAAGGCAGGAGCTGGCAGTTATGCTTGACAGGATTTTACCAGGCGCTGATTACAATGACAACTTGCGTAATCCTTTCAGCGATATCAGCAGAAACAAAAACCCGTGGTCATATGATTCTATTGTCAAACTATACCACAACGGTATTTTTTCAGGGAACCCCGACGGCACCTTTAATCCTGCAGGAGCAGCCTTAAGGGCTCAGATGGCAGTACTGATGGAAAAAATAACGGTATATTTCTAAGCAAAAATATTTGATATTTTGTTAAATTAAGCTATAATATTGTTAGTGGGGGATTAACTCCTATATCCCCCGCCACGATGAGGACAATAGATAGCAAGCCCATGTTAAATTGAATGTACCTTACTTCTTATAACTTTGGGGATGTAGCTCAGTGGGAGAGCGTTCGGTTCGCATCCGAGAGGTCGAGGGTTCAACCCCCTTCATCTCCACCAAATATGAAACCATCTATTGATAAACTCGATAGGTGGTTTTTGTTTTGCCATAAACCCAGCAAATACAGGCTTTTCAGGCATCGGCGGTTGCTTTTGTATCAATTCTTAATCGTCCCGCAAGGGTGTCGCTGCCGCCGTCGGGATTCAAAACCGCCCTGTTTTTCGGTTGATTTTCCAGCAAATCGTCAAATTTGCACACCCCTTTTAGCCAAAATCGTTATCCGCATATCTTTTCTCCCATAGCTCTTCTCTTACTTCATGTACTAGTTTATTAATATCTTCTTCGCTCTTTATACCGGAAATTTCTGCTTTTCCTTCCATTGACTTCTGTATTTCTTTTAGAGCTATTATTGAAGAATTTGCAAATATTATTTTGTCGCCTTCTTCAATAAAAATAACTTTATCTCCAGTTTTAAGTTTTAATTTATCCCTTATTTCTTTTGGAACTGTTATTTGTCCTTTTGATGTAATTTTAGCTAATTCCATATATAAATCACCTCACCATCCTTACTTTCCTTACTTTTATTATACCATATTTCCCAAAAAAGTTGTTTCATCTAGATAAAAAAAAGTTGGAGCACGCAATATAAATTTTGCATTTCTTATAACGGTTTGCATTTGCGACGCTCGACCGCTTACAGGAAGCCGCTTATGCCCGGGACCCTTTGGGTGGGCTAATGCGGTGACCGACTCGGTTAGCGGACGGGTGTGGGCAGGAATGACCTCATGCCCAGCTCACAGAGGAATTCTGCATGCTTAGCCCCCTGTGCAAATGCGTTGTTAGCCGATTTATGGCGGCCCTATATTAAGAGAGCGCCATGGATGGCGCTCCCTCAAATTGTCTCTTACTTATAAATGTCTCCCCGACTACCTATAGCTAAAACTATTATAGTAACATTTTGTTCTTCAACCTTATAAACGATTCTCAAACTTGCTACACGATATCTGAAAAGCCCTGTAAGTTCACCATGAAGCCTCTTGATATTCGCACCATTTATTGGATTGGCCTTTAAGTTACTGAAAGCTTCATTTAATAGCCTTTTGGTTTTATTATCACTTCTTCGATAATATTTCACTGCATCTTTTGTAAGTACTATTTTATACATCTTCTATCACTGAATCTAGTTCTACCAGATCCCCTTCTGAAGCCTGTTTAAGACCTTTCTTTATAGCATCAAGTATTTTCTTGTCAGATAAAATTTCCCCTGTTGCTTCAACTTCTTCTTTAATCTTGAGATATTCAAGAAAATTAACAGCCTCAGCAATTTTCCTATCAGATATATAATCAATGATTTCATGTGCTCTTACTCTTATGGTTGACATTTGGATTCCCTCCTTTATTCTTCACTATTATCTAATACTATTATATAACAAAAGTTCATTTATCAACAGTAATGCTAAAAAATTCCCCGCCATGGATGGCGGGTACTCGCCATATTTCGGCTAACGTTTTGCATTTGCGACGCCCACCCGCTTACAGGAAGCCGCTTATGCCCGGGTTCCCTCTGGGCGGGCTAATGCGGCGACCGACTCGGTTAGCGGGCGGGTGTGGGCAG
>JAAYBO010000299.1 GCA_012730095.1 Clostridiaceae bacterium | reverse complement strand
TTTTCCTCGGTTTTGTGGAGGATGTACTGCCCTATGTGAAAGGCGCCGACGTATTTGTGCTGTCCTCCTTTTACGAGGGCATGCCCAACGCCGTAATGGAAGCCATGGGCCTGGGCAAATGCTGCGTCGTCACCGCCGTCAATGGCAGTACCGAGTTGATAAGGAATGAAAAGGAGGGGCTGCTTATTGCCGCCGGAGATGCCGATGCTTTGTATCGGGGACTCGTAAAAGTAGCCCAGTCCGCCGAATTACGCGAAAGCATGGGCGCGAATGCTTATCTTCGTATGAGAGAAGTTTTTTCAGAAAGCCGCATGGTCAATGACCTGGAAGCTTTTTTACAATCTAAAATGCTTTAATAGCTTGAGTTCATCTACTAAAATAGGAAAGGTTTTGATAACCGGTGTGGCCGGATTTATAGGCTTTCATGTGGCTAAAAGACTCTTGGCATCGGGCCTTGAGGTCTTTGGCATCGATTCTATGAATGGTTATTATTCCACACAGATTAAACAGGACCGACTTGAGCTGCTGAAGCGTTTCGCCAATTTCAGTTTTTCGTCGATCAACATTTGCCAACGTAATGATCTGGAGAGTTTGTTTGCCGCCAATCCATTTGATTTGGTTATACACCTGGCAGCTCAAGCGGGTGTACGCTATAGTCTGGATGCGCCACACAAATATGCCGAAAGCAATCTCATGGGATTTGTGAATGTTATCGAAGCTTGTCGTCAACAGGGCGTTACTCGCTTTCTCTTTGCTTCCTCCAGTTCGGTTTATGGCAATCAGGAAGGTGGTGTTTTTTCTGAAGACGGCTTTACAGATGCCCCTGAGTCCTTGTATGCAGCCACCAAGAAGGCCAATGAGCTCATCGCCCATTCCTATTCAAAACAGTTTGGTATGCAGACCATTGGGCTGCGTTTTTTTTCGGTCTATGGTCCATGGGGCCGTCCCGACATGGCCTACTTTTCGTTTACCAAGAAAATTCTAAAAGGGGAAACCATCCCGGTTTTCAACAAGGGAGAAATGGTGCGTGATTTCACCTATATTGATGATATCGTGGCCGGTGTTCATCAGCTCATTGACCGTCTGGATCACCTTTCCAGCTATAGGATTTATAACCTGGGGAACAACCATCCAGTCAAAATAATGGATTTCATTCGGGCGCTGGAGGCGGCCATCGGACAAAAAGCCAAGATCGAATATTTGCCTATGCAGGCGGGGGATGTGATTTTTACCTGTGCCGCCATTTCAGCCGCCCAGAGGGATTTTGGTTATAATCCAAAGTGCTCCATTGAAACAGGCTTAAAATATTTTGTAACTTGGCACCTCAAATATTTCAAAACAGAGATTTTGTTGCCTAATATTTAATGATATACGAATGAAAATCGGATTTGATGCTAAAAGAATTTTTCATAACCGAACGGGACTAGGTAACTATAGTCGTGATCTGGTTCGTATATTGGAATCATCTTTTCCACAAAACGATTTTTTTCTTTATAATCCCATGCAAGGCAAGGAGAACTTATTTGTTTTGCCAAGCAAGAATGTGAAAGAAGTGCGTCCTTATAAAGCGATTTTCAGATTTTTCTATAATCTATGGCGGCAGTTTTTTATTATCGAAGATTTAAAAAAGGACAAGATTCAGATTTTTCATGGCTTAACGGGTGAAATACCCTATGGCTTAAAAAAAGCCGGTATTAGATCGGTCGTTACCATTCACGATTTAATTTTTATGCGGTATCCCCGGTTTTATTCCTTTTTTGATCGAAATATTCATAGACTTAAGGCCAGTTATGCCGTTAAAAATGCCGACATTGTTGTGGCTGTGAGTCAACAAACTAAGGATGATATAATCGCCTACTTTAACATCGATCCCGAAAAAATCAGAGTCATTTATCAGGGATGTCACGATGTATTTAAGCAAACATTTTCGCTAAGTGATAGAGAACGCATAAGACAGAAATTCAATTTACCTGAAAAGTATATCCTTAATGTGGGCACAATTGAAGCACGAAAGAATATTTTGACCGGCGTAAAGGCCATTAAAGACATGGATACGCATCTTGTAATTGTTGGTTCTAAAACAGCCTATTTTAAAGAGGTTAAGACTTATATTAGCGAGCATAATTTATGCGCCAAGGTCACCTTTCTGGAGGGAGTAAGCACTAAAGAATTGGCGATGCTTTATCAGTCTGCATCCTTGTTTATTTATCCTTCTCTTTTTGAAGGTTTCGGAATCCCGATTGTGGAGGCACTTTTTTCCGGAACGCCTGTTATTAGTTCTAAAGGAGGATGTTTCGCGGAGGCGGGAGGCCCTTCCAGTATTTATGTGGATCCCAGAAGCCCGGAAGACCTAAAGGGTGCTATAGAATTAGTGTTAAACAACGAGACGCAAAGAACTGAAATGATCCAACAAGGTTTCCTCTATGCGAGAAAGTTCACTCCAGAGTATATTGCCAATAGTTTTGCTGAAGTTTATGAGGGTCTGATAGCAATCTAGTATTTGTTTCGTGTTTTTATCCGAAACAATCACTTATTATTTAAGTATTAACTGATGAAAGTTTGTGGTTTTACGATTATAAGAAATGCCATAAAATATGGTTATCCTGTTGCAGAATCAATTCGATCAATTTTGCCTATTTGCGAAAGTAGTGGTGGCAGTTGGTGAATCGGAGGATGATACTTTGGCATTGATTAAATCAATAGATCCTAAGAGAATTGAGATTGTAAAGACGGTTTGGGATGATTCCCTTCGGCAAGGGGGCAAGGTTCTGGCTTTAGAAACCAATAAAGCTTTTGATGCAGTATCTGCCGATTTTGATTGGTGCGTTTACATTCAAGCGGATGAAGTGCTTCATGAAAAGGATTATCCAGAAATATTGAGAGCTATGAAGGCTTATAAAGATGATGCAAAGATTGAAGGTCTTCTCTTCAAATATCTGCATTTCTGGGGGACCTACGATTATATTGGGGTGAGCAGAAACTGGTATCGCCATGAAATAAGAATTTTGAAAAATGACAAAGCCATACGTTCTTACAAGGATGCACAGGGGTTCAGAAAACATGGTAGAAAGTTGCAGGTAAAAAAAATTGATGCCACAGTATTTCATTATGGGTACGTCAGGCCTCCGGAAGTTATTAAACGTAAAATCAGCAATTTTCACTCATTATATTTCGATGGAGAGCGTCTTGAAAAGGAATTAGCTTCATCAAAGAATTTTGACTATTCCCAGATAAATGCTGTCCGTAAATTCGAGGGCTCACATCCAGAAGTAATGAAAACTTTGATTTCAAGCTTAAACTGGCATGTGGATGTTGATCCGTCTAAAGCAACATATAGTTTGAAGGAGCGCGTTCTTTTTGCCTTTGAGAAAGTTTTTAAGTATAGATTGTTTGAATACAAAAATTACTCAGTAATGAACTAAATGGTCATAATTTAATGGCTTAGCAAGGCTGTCGCAACTGATGCAACAACATCGTTTATATGTCCTAAGTCCTGAAAAATAATTAAGTCACTTTCTGGTATAGAGCGTGAGAATAACCCAGGAAATTTTGGGCACTTACTGCTGAGATTTAATATAGCGGAGCAAGCCTTCGGCCTGATTTTCGCAGCTGAAATGCGAGCGAACATCTGTTGTATCCATGCTCCTTGTTTTCAACTCAGTAATGCAATCATTGATACTGTTTTTGAAATCTTCGAGAAAAACAATGCCATCGTAAAATTTTGAAAGTTCACCATATGAAGGCACCTTACTGGCAATAATGGGAATTCCGATCGAAGCAAAAACAAGTGCCTTAAAACTACTATGACTATCGTTGTAAGGATCGCCACTCCAAGTTGCTCATAATACTCAATCATTTGGAGAATGCGAATCCAGTAGGAAGCTGAGGTGTGATTGTAATCCTTTTCAAGAGAGGTTACAAATAGACCGATTTTCACTAGTGTCCCGTTAAAGAATTTTTGACTCCCTGTAATTCACAGAAGCATAGAGTTTTATACACCCTTTTCGGTTTCAACGATTTGAAATTGTATTTTCAATTTTCAATCCGAAGACCGATTAGGTGTTTATTTCAGAAAAAGAAAGTTTACCGCTTAAATATCAGAAAAGAAACAGGGTGGTATCGTTTTTTATCGGTAAGTGGTAGCAGTTGATATCCTTGTTAAAAGTGTGACTTAAGCTTTGCCACTAAATAGGATGGTAGAATTCTTACCATCAGTCTTAACCACTCTATTCCCTTGTCGCATTCATTAATGACCTTAATATTTTCCCAAAGGCCTTCGGAGCGATTTGAATTAGAAATTCCGCTTTTGTCAAAAATGGCAATTGGAAAATCTACCTGGTAAAAAGTGGCATTGTTTTTAAAAAGGGTTTTAAAGAGTTTAAAATCAGAACTCATTTTATATTTTTCGTCAAAAAGATTTGTTTGAAGAACTGATGTACGAATGGCACAACTTTGGTGACAGAAATACATTCTATGTTTATTTCCTGGTTTTTCGGCCTTTTTTTCAACCAACTCATTCTCCGAATATTTTAATACGTTACCATATACTACATCAACGTCCCGGTTGATAATGCTGTCAGCTATTTTTTGTAAGGTGTTTTTGTTTGCAAAAGTGTCTCCGCAGTTTAAAAAAATGGTATATTCTCCACGGGATATTTTTGCGCCTTTATTCATGGCATTATATATGCCGAGATCATTCTCTGATATTAATGTGTCAATTCTTTTTTGGTATTTCTTTACTATCGAAAGTGTTTTGTCTTGAGAGTTTCCGTCGATTACAATGTATTCAAAGTTATCAAGACTCTGCCTAATAGTGCTTTGTATTGTTTTCTCAATTAGTGCATCACCATTAAAAACGACTGTAACTATCGAAAAGAGAGGTTTGTTTTCTTTCATGGGTTTGAGTTGTTTAATGCAGTAGTGTAACATGCAAGAGTTGCTTGTGCCGCCTTATCCCAGCTGTAATTTTCAATCCGATAATAACCACTTGCGATTTGTTTCTTAGCTTGTTCTTTTGAGTTAAGAATTTTCAAAATTGCGGCAGAAATACTTCCGGGGTCATTAGGATCAAAATAGCTGGCAGCTTCTTTGGCTATTTCTGGCAATGAGGAAGAATTACTGCACGCTACCGGAGTTCCACAACTGAAAGCTTCTAGTAAAGGCAGACCAAAACCCTCATATTTTGATGGAAAGACAAAGACCCTGGCATTTTTGTAGAGGCCAATAAGCTCATTATCGCTAACTGTTTTTAAATGAATTATTTTGTTTTCTAACCTAAGGGATGAGATTAAGTCTTTTTCTTCCTGATTTAAACTTCGGCCACCAACTAAAACAACTTTTACTTTTGGATGAGTCTTTAAGGTATTGGGTATGGCATGACAGAAGTTTGAGAAATTCTTGTAACCGTTCCTGTATCCCACAAATAAAAGGTAATCCCCATATTTGTTAACCGAATTACATCTGTCAACTTCTTTGGGAGTAAAAGGAGAACCATGGTAGATTACATCTATTTTATCCTCACAAATACCAAAGATTGATATTAAGTCGTTTTTCGTGTTTTCTGAAATTGCAATTATTCTATCCGCTCTTTCTATTAGCGCCTTGTTTTTCTTTCGTACTGCAAAATTAAATTCATTTGGAAATAATTCAGCTATAAGGTCGTGTACTGTAATCACCAGTTTCTTGTCTGATGGCAGCACATCTAAAAAGTAATCATTAATGGCTGGCACATGCAAAATATCGTAATCACCTTTTGAAATTACAACTCTGGTTAAATAGTTGTTTATTTTTAGCGCAAAACTGCTTCGAAATGGCAGGACTAGTTTGTTTTTGGGCTTAAAGTATATATTATTTGAAAACCAAGAACATAGTTTAACATCAATTTTGGTTTCCAGATTCTCTGATAATTTAATCAAATAGCGAGAAACACCTCCTTTTTTCTGCCATGTTAAAACACTCGATTCCAGAACGACCCGCATAAGTTTTTGTAGATAAAAAATAAAAGACTAGTAAGGCGTACATGATGCCTTGCAAAGATAGGATTCTATTTTTATCATTTTTTAAAAAACAGGAGTTTTGAACTTTATGGTTGTAAAAAAGGAGCAGTTTTGGTTTTAATGTTTCATCGTGCACTAGGAAGTTAAAAGCCTATATACCCCGATAAGTTTTGTTATTTTTGCAGCAAAGCTTTTGTATGATAAAATATTTAAAATATCTGCTTCAAACGGCCTTGTTCCTGCTCCTTTTTTTTGCCTTTTATCAGGTGCTGTTTTTGCTGTTTAACCGGAGTTATGCCGATGGAGCGCCTTTTGGTGTGTTGGCCCGTTCGCTGTGGGTGGGTTTGCGCCTTAACCTTTCCATGAGCAGCTATGTTTTGTTGCTGGTTGGAGTCATTCAAACCATCGGACTGCTCTTGACCGGACGCTTCAGCTATAAGCTCAGCAAAGTCACCACCCTTTTTTTCGTGGTGGTTTTCAGTGGCATTTTGTTGGGCAACATCAATCTCTATGCCTATTGGGGGCGTTTGCTCGACGCGGAGGGCTTTGCTT
>JAAYBO010000298.1 GCA_012730095.1 Clostridiaceae bacterium | reverse complement strand
TTCAGGAGGGTTTACAGTGCTGTATAAGAAAAATATTGAAAAGTTTAACGAGTCCCTTTTTAACAACCCCACATCGGAATACCGGTGCACCCCTTTCTGGGCATGGAATAAAAAACTTAAATGGGAAGACATGGATGAGCAAATACAGGTTTTCAAAGAAATGGGCATGGGCGGGTTTCACATACATTCAAGAATAGGCCTTGATACCCCCTACTTAAGCGATGAATTCATGGACTATGTTAAAAGATGCGGCAGAAAAGCCAGAGAAATGAACATGTTAACCTGGTTATATGATGAGGATAAATGGCCTTCCGGGTTTGGGGGAGGTTTTGTGACAAAGGACCACCGCTTCAGGAGCCGCTACCTTCTGTTTTCGCCTTATTTACACGAAGACGGCTATTACGAGCGGGGAACACCGCAGGAAAACCGGCTTGGAATAGATGGAACCCTCTCTTTAATCGCAAAATATGAAATCAATTTAAAAAACGGATATCTTAATTCGTACAGAAGGCTTGATAATGATGAAACGGGAGAGAATATCTGGTACGCGTACCGGGTTGTATCTAAGGATTTACCGTGGTTTAACAATCAGGCTTATGTTGACACGCTTAATAAAGAGGCAATAAAAAAATTTATCGAAGTTACTCATGAAAGGTATTATGAAATTTTAGGAGAAGAGTTTTCAAAGTCGGTACCGGCTATTTTCACTGACGAGCCTCAGTTTGTAATGAAACAGAACCTTAAAGATCCGTACTGCAAACAGGAAGTAGGTATCCCTTATACCGACACGTTCGAAGAATCCTTTAAAAAAAAGTTTCAATTAAGCTTTCTTGATAAACTGCCTGAAATATTCTGGGAACTTGAAAACAATAAAATTTCCCAAATCAGATACTGGTACCACGAACATGTTGCGGAACTGTTTGCGTCGTCTTTTGCGGATACGCTGGGGAAATGGTGCCGGGAGCACAATATTATGCTTACCGGGCATATGATGGCCGAAGAGACATTGGAGTCACAGACCAGATCCCTTGGCGAAGCAATGCGGGCATACCGAAGCTTTGATCTTCCGGGAATTGATATTTTGGCAAACCATTACGAGTACAGTACCGCAAAACAAGCCCAGAGCGCCGCGAGGCAATACGGCAGGCCAGGGGTTTTAAGTGAATTATATGGTGTTACGAACTGGGATTTTGATTTCAGAGGCCATAAACTCCAGGGTGACTGGCAGGCGGCAATGGGAGTAAGCGTGCGGGTTCCTCATCTCAGCTGGATGGGTATGGGCGGTGAATCGAAAAGGGATTATCCTTCTCCAATTGATTCACATTCCCCATGGTATAAAAAGTACCGATACATAGAAGATCATTTTTCAAGGGTTAATGTTTGCATAACAAGAGGGGTGCCCGACGTACGCATCGGGGTTATTCACCCGATAGAAAGTTATTGGTTAACCTGGGGTCCGGACAGTCAGACAAAGCAAAAAAGAATAAGTCAGCAGGATAACTTTGATAATTTAATAAACTGGCTGTTGTTTTCCAACCTCGATTTTGACTTTATAGCAGAGTCAATGATACCTGAATTATATAAGGGCTCGGAAGATAAAAAATCCAGGTTGGGCGAGATGAAATATGAAGCGTTAGTTGTACCGGAGCTCATAACGATTCGCAGCAGCACGGTGGAAATGCTTAAGCGGCACATTGAAAAAGGCGGGGCAATTATTGTTTTAGGGCGCCTTCCGCAGATAATAGACGGAGATTTTAACAGGAAGTTTAAAGAGAGCTGTTTTAACGAATACGTAATAAATAATGCAAAATATGATCTAATCGATGCCCTTGAACCATTCCGGCAGATAGACATCATTAACCGGGACAGTTCAAGAAACGAAAGCTTCCTGCACCAGCTAAGAGACGAAAAAGATTGTAAATGGCTGTTTATCGCCCATGGGAAGCCTTCCGAAACATTGAAGATGCCCGAAAAAACAGTTTGTACAATAAGCGTTAACGGGAGCTATCAGGTATGGCATTATTGTACCGTCACAGGCAAAAAACAAAAGGTGCCCGCTGTTATTAGAAACGGGAAGACATATTTTGATAAAACCTCTTATGATCATGACAGTTTCCTGTACCGCCTGGTTAAAAAAGATGTAAGCATTATTTCTGAAAATTTTGAAAGCCCGCGGCTTTTCGAAAGTTGTCCGGCTAAGATAAACAAAGGCGGAAGCTATAAATTTAAAAAACATTTAAACCAGCCGTGCGGTTATAAATTATCGGAAAAAAATGTTTTACTGCTCGATATCGCGAAGTACCAGTTAGATGACGGCGAGATTTGTGAAAGAGAAGAGATCCTTAGAATTGACAGCAAGGTAAGGTCTAAACTTAATTATCCGTTAAGAACCGACAGTTTTCCGCAGCCCTGGCTTACAGCCGGCGAGAAAACCTTAAGGCATACGGTTAAATTATTCTTTGAAATAGAATCCGAAACCGATATTGCCGGAGCAGAGCTTGCTTTTGAGGGTAATGGTGTTATCGTGGAATGGAATAATGAAATAATAACTGAGAAAAGTGACAGCTTCTTTATTGACCGGTGTTTTAACTTGGTGAAACTGCCTTTGATAAGAAAAGGCATAAACTATTTGACTCTTAGTATTCCTTACGGAAGCAAAACCGATTTGGAATGGTGCTATATAACAGGTGATTTTGGAACATCTGTAAAAGGTGATAAAGCAGTTATCACAGAACCAT
>JAAYBO010000297.1 GCA_012730095.1 Clostridiaceae bacterium | reverse complement strand
TCAACATAATCCTTTTTTTACATCTGCGCTTCTACATTTAGAACATTTGAATTCTGTGCTATACAATATATTGTATAGCACAGAATTAGTGCCTTCCGCAGTGATCATTTTATTGAAACCTTAAAAGAAGTTTGATATAGTTTAAATGTACTGGTTGATCATAAGCCTGGAGGAATAAAAATGTATTTATCTGCACAGGATATTTGGAATAAAGTTGAAGAACTTCTTGACGGCGAACTTACCAGAATTAGTCTGGATACCTGGATAAAAACAGTTAAACCTTTACATATCAATAATGATACAATCACTCTTGAAGCTCCTTCGGAGTTCAACAGGGACATCCTGAAAAATAGGTATATAGCGCTTATAACAAATACGATAAAATCATTTACAAACAGGGAATACAACATTGAAATTACAGTCAAGGAATCAAACAACGAATCTTATGGATTGAACAGTAAGGGGAGACATTCACCATACTCATCCCTTTTAAATCCCAAATATACGTTTGATACCTTTGTACGCGGCAACGGAAACCAGTTTGCTCACGCCGGCGCGGTTGCAGTCGCGGAGTTTCCGGCAAAAAGATATAATCCATATTTTATATACGGCGGTGTAGGCCTCGGAAAAACTCACCTGATGCATGCAATTGGCCATTACATTTTCGAACAGAATCCAAAAGCAAAAGTATTATATGTAACATCGGAAAAGTTTACGAATGAACTGATAAATTCAATACGCGACGATAAAAACGAAGAATTCAGGAACAAATACAGAAACATAGATGTTCTTCTTATAGATGATATTCAGTTTATTGTAGGTAAAGAAAGAACACAGGAAGAATTTTTTCATACATTTAACTCTTTATATGAAGCGCAAAAACAAATAATAATATCAAGTGATAAGGCGCCAAAAGAAATTGATACATTGGAAGAAAGGCTTCGATCACGCTTTGAATGGGGACTGATTGCCGATATTCAAGCTCCTGACTTGGAAACAAGAATTGCTATATTAAAGAAAAAAGCACAGCTTGAAAAATTTGAAGTACCCGATGATGTACTCACTTACATAGCCGACAATATTGTTTCTAATATAAGAGAACTTGAAGGTGCGCTAAACCGTGTAGTAGCATATGCTTCACTGACAAATAGTCCTATGACTGTTGAACTAACACAGGAATGCCTTAAACAAATGATAACCAACACGGGCCCGAAAGAAATTACACCTTCTGTTATTATGAAAACGGTAAGCCGTTATTTTGATGTTAACCCTGAACACCTGATTGGCAAAAAAAGATCGCGGGATATAACATTTCCACGGCAATTGGCAATGTATTTATGCCGTGAATTAACCGATCTTTCGCTGCCAAAAATTGGACAAGCGTTCGGAGGAAGAGATCATACAACAGTCATTCACGCATGCGAAAAAATACTTGATGAAATTCAAAACAATTCTGAAACAAAAAGGGCTGTTGTAGAAATGAAAAAGAACATCTTAGGGAAATAAGCAACTTTATCAACAATTTCCTGTGGACAGATTGTTCGCTTTTTGTTGATAATTGAATAAATTTGTCATCAAAAAGAATACTGTTGATAAAAAAACATTTTATTCACAAAACAAACAACAGGCAATAACCGGGAAATGACTGCCTTTAATACGGTTATCAACAATTTTAACAGCTATTATTATTATT
>JAAYBO010000296.1 GCA_012730095.1 Clostridiaceae bacterium | reverse complement strand
TTAAATCCTGTGGATGCACTTAAGCGTTTAAAAGATGAAATGATCCCGCATTATCCGTTGGGTGTATTTAAAGAATGCTGATATAACATGCGCGTGCAAACGCCCGTAAGTATAATAATACAGCTTCAGTAGTATGGAAAATCCGGAGGTATGTTATGACTCATGAAATAATAATGGCCGGTTTTGGAGGTCAAGGAATATTATCAGCAGGAAGACTTCTTGCTCACGCAGCAATGCTGGACGGAAAACAGGTTTCCTGGCTGCCGTCCTATGGCCCGGAAATGAGGGGCGGAACAGCAAACAGCAGTGTTGTAATTTCTGACAAACCTGTTGATTGTCCTGTTTTAAGCAGTGCGAATGTGCTGGTTGTAATGAACAGGCCTTCACTTGATAAATTTGAGAGTTGGGTTGTTAAAGGCGGACTTGTTATTATAGACAGTTCAATTGTTAACAGGGATATTACACGGGCCGATATAACGTCTTTTTTAATCCCGGCTACAAAAATTGCGTCTGAGATGGGGAATACCGCTTTCGCTAATATTATTCTGCTTGGAAAGCTTGTTAAGGAAAGGAATGTAGTAACTATAGAGAACTTCCGCAAATCATTATATGAAGTTTTACCGAAAAGAAAACACCATATGATTCCGGCTGAAATGGAAGCTCTGGAAATTGGAATGAACTACCCTTCCGAGTAGGGCTCTAATGTTTTTCCTTTTTTACAGGATATCATTCTTTTAAAACATAACCCGCCGTACTGCTGTAGACGGCGGGTAATTATCAATTATTAGCAAAACCATTTAAGTTTTTTCAAAAGATAAAGTAATGGAAGGCCGAGAGCATAACAGGCCAGCAGTTCGCCTAAAGCAACCCAGCCAACGCTTACCGACAGAGGAATATCATTCATATACAGGAATTTAAGATAGCTGCCGACAATTAGCGCATTAAGAACAACAGGCGGCAAAGGAACAAGAAAAGGATATTTTCGTAATACCCTGGAAAAAACCGCGGCGAGTAATGTTGCAATACTGCCAAATATAATGTCAACCGGACCAAACCCGCCTATCAAATTCGAAACCAGGCAACCTATAAAAAGACCGGGAATTGCGGATGGAACCAGAGCCGGAAGAACAGTTAACGACTCTGAAATACGAAATTGAAATATATTATGTCCGAAACTTATTGGAATAAACATAAGTGTAAGAGCTGTATAAAGGGCAGCGATCAGGGCTGCCTGAACAATAAATGAAGTCTTTTTAGTCATCAGATTATCTCCCGTAGTTTTGATTCGGCCATAAAAAAGGCCTGCCAGGATTTTGCGAACTGGCTGTCTAATAGATTTTAGCACTTGCTTTTCATCTACGCAAGCCGAAAAAAATAAATAAAATGCATTGGTAAAAATTGCAGGCGTAAAATCATGTGCTATAATATTATTTAACAATACTATTTCCAATAATAATCATTTATTAATACAGAAGCATATATTCCTTTGATTTCTTTAAAACAGGAGGTTTTGTATATGGACAGAGAGAGAGCATATGTTGAACTTAAGGCAAGACTTGTAACGAAAAACCTGATTAAACACAGCCTTGCAGTGGAAGCGATAATGAGAAAGCTTGCCGTATATTTTCAGGAAGATATAGAATTATGGGGCTTAGCGGGACTTTTACATGATATCGATTATGACAAAGTAAGTTCGGAGCCTGAAAAACACGGAATAATCGGAGCCGAAATATTAGACGGATTGAATGTGGATCATACAGTAATATATGCAGTAAAATCTCATAATCCACAAACCGGTATAGTAAGAAGGAGAAGAATAGATAAGGCTTTGTTTTGCTCGGACCCGTTATCGGGTTTAATAACCGCATGTGCATTGATACTTCCTGATAAAAAACTTGAAGGTGTTACAACTGAATTTGTGTTGAAAAAATTTAACGAAAATAGTTTTGCAAAAGGTGCAAACAGGGAACAAATAATGATGTGTAAAGAAATCGGTTTATCGCTTGAAAAATTTATTGATTTAGGACTGGAAGCGATGAAAGAAATTCACGAAAAACTTGAGCTGTAATATAGAAAATGCATAAATGCTTTCGATGCTTGCAAAAATAATAAAAAAGAAATGAGAAGAATATGAAAGATAGAAAAACTCGAATTGAAGCATTTATAAACCAAAAATCATACCATCCGCTGTTGTTTGATGAACTGGCCGTCGTTCTTGATGTGCCTTCGGAAGACAGAGAATTGTTCCGCTGTGCTTTGGAAGAACTGGAGGCGGAAGGGCGGATTATAAAAACACGGAAAAACCGCTATGCAGCTTTGAAAAAGATGGGAGTTGTTGCAGGCTCCTTTCAAGGCCATGAGCGTGGTTTTGGTTTTGTTGTACCTGATGCGGATGATGAAGACGACCTTTTTATCAGCAGTGAAAATATAAATGGTGCGATGCATGGTGACCGTGTGCTTGTTAGGATAACAAAACATTCTTCCGGTGAGAAGAGCGCAGAAGGTGAAATAATAAAAATCCTGTTAAGAGCTAATAAAAGAGTGGTTGGTGTGTTCGACAGGAGTGGTTCCTTCGGTTTTGTTACACCGGATCACCGGAAAATCAAAGGCGATATTTTTGTTCCTATTGATAAAACAATGGGAGCTAAGAAACACCAGAAAGTTGTTGTAGAAATAACCAGGTGGCCTGAACCAAACAGAAATGCTGAAGGCCATATAATAGAAATATTGGGAGGAGAAGGCGATAAGGGAGTTGACGTTTTATCCATTATAAAAGCATACAATATTCCTGCGGAATTCCCGGACGAAGTTCTTAAAGATGTAGAGAAGGTACCTGAAAAAATATCGAGCGGGGAAATAGAAAACAGGCGTGATTTAAGAAACCTTACAGCGATCACAATAGACGGCGAAGACGCGAGGGATTTGGATGACGCGGTATCTCTGGAAATTATCGACGGAGGAATTTACAGGCTTGGAGTGCATATAGCTGACGTTACGCATTATGTTACCGAGGGCTCCGCTCTTGACAAAGAGGCTCTTAACAGGGGAACAAGCGTATATTTTCCGGACAGAGTAATACCAATGCTTCCCGCGGAGCTGTCAAATGGTATATGCAGCTTGAATGCAAATGAGGATCGCTTTGCTTTTTCGGTTATTATGGACATTGATAACCTTGGAAGAGTTGTGAATCATGATATTTTTGAGAGCGTAATAAACGTTAGCGAACGAATGACATATACTGACGTATATAATATACTTGAACATAATGATAAGGAATTAATACAGCGTTACAAGCCATTAATACCGATGCTTGAGCAGATGAAAGACCTCGCCCTTATTCTCGGCAAAAAACGTAAAATCCGAGGCGCGATTGATTTTGATTTTGACGAGGCAAAAATAATTGTTGATGAAAATGGAAAACCAATTGAAATAAAAAAATACAAAATAACAATTGCGAACAAGATAATTGAAGAGTTTATGCTTTTATGCAACGAAACTGTTTCGGAGCATTTCTATTGGCTGAATATTCCTTTTGTCTACCGCATCCATGAGGATCCTGATATTGAGAAAATGGAAATCCTAAATAAATTCCTTTTTAATTTCGGATATAAAATAAAAGGAATAAACAAAATACATCCCAGGGCTCTTCAGGATGTAATTGAAAAGGCAAAGGGGAGTCCACAGGCAAGAATGATTGGAACAATGATGCTAAGAAGCCTTCAAAAGGCAAGGTATAGTTTTGAACACGATCACCATTTCGGGCTTGCCGCGGGGTATTATTCTCATTTTACAGCACCGATACGCAGGTATCCTGACCTGGTAATTCATCGGATTATGAAAGAGTATATTAAAGGCGTATTCGATGAAACGCGAAATGAGCATTACTCAGAGATACTTCCGGAAATAGCGAAGCATTGTTCGCAGAGAGAGAAAAATGCCGAAGAAGCCGAACGTGATTGTGACGATATGAAAAAAGCCGAATACATGAAAAGTTATATCGGCGAAGTTTTTACGGGTATTATATCCAATATTGCTTCTTTTGGAATGTTTGTTGAACTTGACAATACAATTGAGGGTCTTGTGCGTTTAAGCTCAATGGAGGACGATTATTACCGTTATGATGAGAAACATTATTGCCTTATAGGTGAAAGGATGAGAAAAACTTATCGCATTGGCGATATGGTTAAGGTTTTGGTAATCAGGTCAAGTCCTGAAACCAGGCAGATTGATTTTGCCCTAACAGATGAAAAATAAAGATAATTAATCACGAACATTCCTTCAATCCTGAATAATTCGCAGGCTTTTTCAGCTTAACGGTTCCCATATAATCCCATATTATTTTTTTACTTGACTTTTTGCACTTCAGCGGTTAAAATATATTTCGTTGTTGGTTTTTTTAAGGCCCATTGGTCAAGCGGTTAAGACACCGCCCTTTCACGGCGGTAACAGGGGTTCGAGTCCCCTATGGGTCACCAGAGCGTAAGCGGGAAGCAATATGCTTCCTGCTTACGAAATAATATTTGGCCCAGTAGTTCAGTTGGTTAGAACGCTAGCCTGTCACGCTAGAGGCCGAGGGTTCGAGTCCCTTCTGGGTCGCCATTTTATTATAAGCTGGTGTAGCTCAGCCGGTAGAGCAGCTGATTTGTAATCAGCAGGTCGGGGGTTCGAGTCCGTCCACCAGCTCCA
>JAAYBO010000295.1 GCA_012730095.1 Clostridiaceae bacterium | reverse complement strand
AAAGTCAGGTCACATTAATACGAAGTTTACTACATTTGCATAATATTTTCAAGCGCAATATAAACAAATTGAACGAAAAATGTAACATTATGCACTATGGATACATTGCGCCGAAGCAGCCCACGGTATATACCGTTAGTTTCAGCAGCGTGGAAGCACATTGCTATATATAGGGACAAAATCTAATATTTTTGAATTTGTCCCTGTTTTTTATGTTTTGTCCATTTATAAAAGAACAAAAAGTTTATTTAAAACATCACTCAACATAGTCAAAGGATCCGCATTAACGGATTTGCCAAAAACGGGCTAAAAGTATAAAATGGTTAAAAGAGCCGTCAAGCATTATTATAGAAGGGATGATAAAATGAGCGAACGGGAAAAGATTGTGGAAAATTTTGTTGAGAATATACACTGTGCCACTTATGAAGAAAGATACCTGAAAAAAATTATAAACAATACAACTCTCATTAACAGGGGCAGAAATGAAGCGGAGTCACTCAACGGATTTTGGAATTTTTGCATCGATCAATATGATAGCTGTCTGCGCTCAAAATGGTATGAAGAAAAGTATTTTGATGAGGAAGGAAGGCAGCTGCCTATAGACTATAGCTTTGATCAGTGGGAAAGAATCAAGGTACCGTCATGTTGGAATATGCATGATGAAAGATATCTCTTATATGAAGGCAGTGCTGTGTATACACGCAGGTTCAAATATAAAAACAACGGTGAAAAAAGGGTTTTTATCAGGTTCGGGGCTGTCAACCATGAAGCGAAAGTCTTTCTTAACAAGGAATATCTTGGAATGCACAAGGGAGGTTCAACACCGTTTTGTATCGAAGTGACAGGAAAACTTAACGATGAGAACCGGATTCTTGTGGTGGTGAATAATACAAGGAAAAGAACAAACGTGCCTTGCGACGATTTTGACTGGTTTAATTACGGCGGTATATACAGAGATGTCGAATTGATAAGGCTTCCGGAAACATTCATTAAAAGGTTTGAAATATATATGAAGCCGGGAAGCGGCTATAAAAAAATAAGAGCCGCTGTATACACAGACGGTAGTGTTAATCAGGGCAATGCAGCACTAGAAATTAATGAATTGGGAATAAAAAAGGAAATAAGCATAGTTGACGGATTTGGTGAAATTGAGTTTGAAGCGACGCCTGAATTATGGAGCCCGGAAAACCCGAAACTCTATGAAGTTACGCTGTCCTATATGAATGACAGCGTGACGGATAAGGTCGGGTTCAGAGAAATTGCGGTTAAAGGCACCGACATTTATTTAAACGGCAAAAAAATATTCTTAAAAGGTGTTTGTGCGCATGAAGATAGTGTATATAACGGAAAGGCTATAACCGAGGACGAGATTCGTGAAAACTTCCGCCTGGCAAAAGAAATGAACTGCAACTATATGAGGCTTGCACATTATCCGCATACGGAAAAAGCCGCCAGGATAGCAGACGAAATGGGAATAATGCTGTGGGAGGAAATTCCGGTATATTGGGCTATTGACTTCAGAAATCCCGAAACCTATATTGACGCGGAAAATCAACTTACCGAACTGATTAAAAGAGATATTAACCGGGCCAGTGTTATAATATGGTCGGTGGGAAATGAAAACGCGGATACCGATGCCAGGCTTAAGTTTATGAGTGCTCTGGCAAAAAAAGCACAGGAGCTTGATCCTTCACGGCTTGTTTCCGCAGCATGCCTTGTGAACCATATAAACCTTAGAATTGAAGACAGGCTGATTGATTACCTTGACATCATAGGGGTAAATGAATATTTCGGCTGGTATGATCCCGATGTTTCCAAATTATTGACATTTTTTAATAACAGTAACCCAGAAAAACCTGTTATTATTTCTGAATTCGGAGCAGATGCAAGAGCATGCGAGAGAGGGACTTCAGACGATATTTATACGGAAGATCGCCAGATGTCAATCTATAAGGAGCAGACTGAAACAATAAGAAAAATTCCATATATAAAAGGAACAAGCCCGTGGATTTTGTTTGATTTTAGATGCCCAAGAAGGCACCATTATTTACAGGGCCAATATAATATCAAGGGCCTGCTGTCAGCCGATAAGAGCCATAAGAAGCTATCATTTTATGTAATGAAAGAGTTTTATGCCGGTATTGATAAAAAAGATTAATACCCCGCGTTAATTCTTTAAAAAACCCGCTGCAAAAATTTGTTAGCTACGGCCATGAATATAAAATAAATAGCATGGGGGAATAATGTAATATTTATGATTATGTTAAGGCCTTTGGCCGGAAAAAGCATAAAATATACATGGCTGATAACATATGTGGTGCTGTTTCTGGTTCCTATAATCCTATGTATAATACTTTTTCTGTTAGTAGATGGCACAATTAAAAACCAGGTGAATAACGCCAATTATTTTGCATTGAAACAAATGCAGCAATACATGGATACCGTTGTATCAGACGCGACGAGAATTGCCGGGAATCTTGCTTATAAAATGTACTCTGTTTAAAAATGCCGGGCTGCGTTTTAATGGCAGCCCGGCCGCTTTATATCAGGTTGATTTAACGGTGTGTCTTTTTTATTCAAGGTTCAGTTTCCGTTTTAAAATAATATTCGTTACGATATAGCATACGGCTGCTAATACCGCAAAAATAATACCGGTTATCAGGATTAATGTATTAAGCCGGCCTGGTGTGATATGCAGAGGTTCTGAAAGTGAGCCTATAGTGTTAAGGAAAAAAGGAACAATCAGAATAAAAGCCATCTGACTAATAGTATTTAAACCGATATACATCCCAAATGACGCCAGAAGCTTATGTTTTCTGAAAAGATGCCCCAAAGCGATCGCTGTGTACATTTCAATTATGCCAAAAACAAGTGATGCGAGCATAAGGAATAAAATCGTGAAATATCCGATTGTTCCGAAATATTCATTAATCCCGGTAAATAATAAACCGAAATCTGCGAGGTCCTGAGCGGGTATAAGCAGCATAATCGAACACAGGCCGACAACAGCGCTTAACAAGTTCCACAGCATTGCAATCAGCAGCTTGCTCATAATATGCTTCCATGTCTGCACAGGCAGCGTAAACATCAGGTATCCTTCATCACCCAAAAGGCTCTTGTAAAATCTTTGAATGATCACTACAAACGTCACGACCATTATCCCAACAAAGAGAAACACATAGACGGACATTGACAGAATTCTAACTATCTGCAAAAAGCCTGTGGCCTCATTTTTCACAAACGGATCGTTGTAAAGTAAAAACCGGCTTATCAGCGCAAAAAGGACGAGCGCGGCGTACAAAGGCATAAACCAGCGCGCAGTAGCCTTAAGTTCGTATTTTAACAGTTTTGCTAACATTTGAACACCTCCCTGAACAATGCATCTACCGACTTTCCGGATTCGTCACGGACTTCATCCACTGTTTTGTTTAATACGATCTGTCCTTCCTTAAGAAAAATGATATCATCCAGCACCTTTTCAATATCTGCAATCAGGTGTGTGGATAGAATTACCGCAGCGTTCTCATTGTAGTTTGATATAATCGTATCAAGGATATAATCCCGCGCGGCAGGATCGACGCCTCCAATGGGCTCATCAAGGAGGTAAAGCTGCGCGTCACGGCTCATAACGAGGATCAACTGCACTTTTTCCTTTGTACCTTTTGATAGAGTTTTTAACCTGCTGTTTGGGTCAATATTTAGCCTCTTCAGCATGTCATAGGCTTTTTCCGGGATGAAATCCGCATAGAAATCCTGAAATAATCGAATAATCTGCGAAACCTTCATCCAATCATTCAAATAGGTTTTTTCAGGCAAATAGGATACTATTTTTTTTGTTTCCACACCGGGTGTAAAACCGTTTATTCGCACTTCACCGGATGTTGGAGTGAGCAGTTCGTTGCAAATTTTTATAAATGTTGTTTTTCCGCTTCCGTTAGGTCCTAAGAGTCCGACAATCCTGCCCTTTTCTATTGTAAGATTTATACCGTCGAGAGCCTTTGTTGATCCAAAGCTTTTTGAAAGGTTTTTACATTCAAGGATCGTATTCATTGTTTCACCTCTTCCAGCATTGTTTTAAGCATGCTTAATATTTCTTTATTTTCAAATCCAAGCTGTCTCATGTTTTTTAGAAAATCCCGCATCTGCTCCTGCGCCAGTTTACTTTTCACCTGATAAATCATGTTATCATCCTCCGTTACAAACCTCCCGCTTGTACGGGTGGAATAAAGCAGCCCGTCCTCTTCAAGTTTCGCGAGGGCTCTTTGCATTGTATTAGGGTTAACCGAAGCTTCCCGTGCGAGGTCGCGGACCGAGGGAAGCCTTGATCCCGGCGTATAAACACCGGAACATATTTTTAGCTCAATCTGCTCAATAAGCTGTGCATAGATAGGGCGATCGTTTTTCAGTTCCCAAGGCATTCAATCACTCCTTTGTATTATTGTATTAAGCGCTTAATACAATAATACAACAAAGTATTTATTTTGTCAACAATTAGAAAAAAATTTTTTTTAATAACTTGGAATTTGCAGTTGCTGTATAGACGTGCTGAAGCTTCCGTTATTTCAGAAGTTCGAATTTATTTTTATTAAAATTTATTATTCCTTCATTTCTCAGCTTGCTTAGTACGGCCGACATTGCGCTTCGGTCAACGGAAAGGTAATCTGCAAGTCCCTGACGGTCGAATGGAATAAAGAAACTGCTTTTTCCCGCTTTCTGTGCCTCAACGGACAGGTAAGCTAAAAGCTTTTCACGGGTTGTTCTTTTCGAAACCAGTTCAATTTTTTGTGTTAATGATATATTTTTCAATGCTATAATACTCAGCATGTTTTGTATAAGCTGTCTGTGATATGCACATGAATTTGCACATGGGGAAGTAATCCTGCGGCAATCGATAAAAAGCAGTTCACTTTCCGCCGCCGTAATCACAAATACCGGAAGGGATATATTATTGGCGAATGCAAAAGATTCCCCGAATAAATTTCCTTTGTCTACTTGGGTTAGAATGCTTCTGTTCCCGTAGAAATCCTCCAAAACAATCTGAACCTGTCCGGATAAAACAATACCGAAGCTGTTAATACTGTCTCCGCTCATAAAGACAACCTGGTTTTTTTCATACTGCGTAAGTTTTGGCGAAAGACATGCCAGCAATGGTTGTATATCAGGCTCTTCAATATCTTTAAATAATGGAGTTGCTCTTAATATTTCCGTAAATTTTTT
>JAAYBO010000005.1 GCA_012730095.1 Clostridiaceae bacterium | reverse complement strand
TTGCTCCTTTTCCGCCAAGAAGGTTGCGCATTGACGCGTCGCCTTCGCTAAATAAATATACGTATTTTGCCATATTATTTCCTCCTGGTATATTATTATCTAAATATCATATAATCAAATAGGCAACAAAATATTTCCTGTTTATTGCCAAAAACCATAATAACATATGTATAAAATTCTCACAACAACAAAAAACTACAGCTCAAATTTTCTTGTGAAATATTCTTTTAATTGTTTAATCGGAATTCTGACCTGCTGCATCGAATCCCTTTCTCTTATTGTTACCTTTTTATCTTCCAATGAATCAAAATCATAAGTAACACAATAAGGTGTACCAATCTCATCCTGTCTGCGGTATCTTTTGCCGATGCTTCCCGTTTCGTCATATTCACATACATAATGTGCGGACAATTCTTTATGAATTTCAAAAGCTTCCTTGCCAAGCTTTTTTGACAGCGGTAAAACAGCTATTTTCACCGGGGCTACCGCAGGATGAAATCTTAGTACCGTCCGAACGTCGTCCTGTCCTATTTCTTCTTCTTCGTATGCCTCGCATAAGATAGCAAGCGTGACACGATCCGCGCCCAAAGAAGGTTCTATACAATATGGAATATACTTTTCATTTGTAACCGGATCAAAATAGCTTAAATCTTCTTTCGAATATTCCATATGCTGTTTCAAGTCAAAATCCGTTCTGTTGGCTATACCCCAAAGTTCTCCCCACCCAAACGGGAATTTATACTCAATATCTGTTGTAGCTTTGCTGTAATGGCTTAATTCTTCCTTTGTGTGATCTCTGAACCGCGTGTTTTCTTCTTTTATATTCATTGACAGCAGCCAGTCCATGCAGAAATTTCTCCAGTAAACAAACCATTCCATATCAGTACCGGGCTCACAGAAAAACTCCAGTTCCATCTGCTCGAATTCGCGTGTTCTAAATGTAAAATTTCCAGGTGTAATTTCATTGCGGAAAGACTTTCCAATCTGCCCGATCCCAAAAGGTATCTTTCTGCGCGTTGAACGCATTACATTCTTAAAGTTAACAAATATGCCCTGGGCGGTTTCAGGCCTTAAATATATTTCATTTTTTGATTCTTCGGTAACACCCTGAAAGGTTTTGAACATCAGGTTGAACTTGCGTATATTCGTAAAATTGTGACCGCCGCAGTTCGGGCATCCAATGTTTTTTTCCGAAATATACTTCGACATGTCTTCATCGCTAAGACCGTCCGCAATCATATTGATCCCGTTTTCTTTGTTCCAGTCATCAATCAGTTTGTCGGCTCGATGCCTTGTTTTACACTGCCGGCAGTCAATCAGCGGGTCTGAAAAGCCTCCCACATGACCGGATGCAACCCAAACCATCGGGTTCATTAATATCGCACAATCAACTCCGACATTATACGGGCTTTCCTGTATGAATTTTTTCCACCACAGCCTCTTTATATTGTTTTTAAACTCTACTCCTAACGGACCATAATCCCAGGTGTTTGCAAGCCCGTCATATATCTCCGAACCCTGAAAAATAAACCCTCTGTTTTTTGCAAGAGCAACGATTTTTTCCATTGTTTTTTCAAAAGCCATTTATTTTTCCTCCTGTATTCACTTCATATGCTATCCGTTTGTGCATCGACAGCTTCAGGCTCGTTATTCTTCGGGGTTTCGTCCTGTTGAATTTCTTCAAATACATTTTCATGTTCGTGTTTATCTTCATTTAATGGTTCATGCAATTCTGTTTTTTCAAGTGTTTCACCGGTTTCATTTTCACTTTGCTTTGAGTTCTCACCTTTGCGGGCATAACGGTATTTAATTTTACCTTCCTTTATCTCCGTTATAGCTATTGTCACATCTTTATTCGATTTTGTTACTGCAAGCGGCTGAGCTCCATTAGTCAGCATACGTGCCCTTTTTGCCGTTGCTATCACAAGTGTGTAACGGTTATCAACTTTTTTCAGCAGTTCCGATATCGGAGGTTTTATCATAATAATATCACTCCCTGTTTATTTATTGTCGCATTTAGCATTAAATCATAATGCATTATTTTATGCTATATTAAAGCTAATATGGAAAGTTGTATGAATTTCAGCACATCAGGGCTGTCTATTCATTGGCTTTCACACATTCTTTTGTTTGCAGCTTCAAGTTCAATTTCCAAAATCTCAAGCAATCTGTTTGAAGAATTATCCACTGTATCATTTATGACAACATAATCATATTCCGATATATGCTCCATTTCCTTTTCTGCTCTGCGCATCCTTTCCTCAATCACATCCGGGGGCTCCGTTCCTCTGTTTGTTATCCGTTTCTTAAGCTCATCAAGATCGGGCGGAGCAATAAATATTGATACGCATTCCGGATACTGCTTTTTAATGTTGCTGGCACCCTTAACCTCAATTTCGAGAAGAACAATACGACCTTTTTTCAATTGCTCTTCAACATACGCTCTTGGCGTTCCATAGAAATTACCACAGTACTCAACCCACTCAACAAGCTCTTGTTTCCTGATCATCTCTTTGAAACGCTCTCGTGAAACAAAATAGTAGTTCGTTCCGTCTTTTTCACCCGGCCTTGGTTTACGGGAAGTTGCTGAAACAGAATACACAATATTCTTATTCTTTTTCCGCGCTCTTGATACAACAGTACCCTTTCCTACCCCTGCCGGTCCGGATACAACTACCAGAAGACCTGATTTCATTCCGAAGCCTCCTGATCAATATCATCAATCACCACTGGCTCGCTTCCCTTGCCGCTTAACCTGTGAGCTACCGTTTCCGGCTGGACTGCCGAGAGTATAATATGATCACTATCGGTTACAATTACCGCGCGGGTCCTTCTTCCATACGTCGCATCTATCAACATCCCACGCTCTCTTGCTTCCTGTATAATACGTTTTATCGGTGCTGATTCCGGACTTACAATGGCGATTATGCGATTTGCGGATACAATGTTTCCAAATCCAACATTTATTAGTTTCATTATTCAAATCCTCCAAGCTTCCATGGGGATATATAAATATCCAACTTAGGACTCAAGCAATTCAAACATACTTATAAAATATTTTACTCGATATTTTGTATTTGTTCCCTTACCTTTTCAATTTCACTCTTTAATTCCACGACATACTTTGTTATCTCCAAATCATTTGCTTTTGAACCAATGGTATTAACCTCCCGATTCATCTCCTGAAGGAGAAAATCCATTTTCTTTCCTACGGGGCCGTCCATTTTCATTATATCCCGGAACTGAGAAATATGGCTTTTCAAACGAACCAGTTCTTCATTTATTCCACACCTGTCCGCAAAAATCGCAACTTCCATTGCAATACGCGTTTCATCAACAATATTATTTTCCATTAATTCCTGTATCCTTGCAGAAAGCTTATCCCTGTATTCATGCACTACAATTGGCTCCCGGGTCTCAAGAAAAGATACATGTGATTCTATGATGCAAAGAATATCAGACAGACTTTTTTGCAGTTTTTCTCCTTCTTTTTTTCTCATAACTATAAGCCTGTCTATCGCATCATTTACAGCTGCTCTTAACACCGTCCAAACAGCTTCGTCGTCCTCATCCTTTCTTTCTACTTTGAGAATGTCGGGAAACTTCGCCAGCGTTGAAGAATAAATATCATCTCGTAAACCAAGTTTCGCAGAAATTTTCACCACAGCATCATAATATGCTTTTGCAAGGCCTTCATCAAGAACAACTTCTTTTGCCTGTTCACCTATATTGTCCCAATTAAGGAAAACGTCTATTTTACCTCTTGATATGCGCCCCGTGATAAGAGAACGAATCCTGTCTTCAAAACAGCCAAGCTGTCTCGGCATACGGATAAAAACCTCGCAGTATCTGTGGTTTACGGATTTTAATTCCACTGTCATTCTTATATTGCTATCCTGATATTCACATCGACCATACCCGGTCATACTTTTTAACATTACATCTGACCTCCCGGTTCAATTCCACACCGGCCCCCTAACTCTTCTTTTAAAAAAATCAGGCAGTTGTGTGCCCGTTCAAGAAAATAGCAGGGGTAAAACGACTAAAAAGGAAATTTCGCCCAATGTTGAATAATATGTAAGAGAATGGGCAGTTACATTGCCAGCACGTTTTTTATCGCCTGGTAAACCCTTGATTTCTCAAATGGCTTAATAACAAAATCTTTAGCGCCCATTTTTATTGCTTCAATTACCATTGACTGCTGCCCCATTGTGGATACCATAATAATGCGTGTTTGAGGGCTCTCTTTTAGTATTTCAGGAACTGCGACAATTCCATCCATTTCCGGCATTGTAATATCTAAAGTCATTATATCGGGCTGATATTTCTTTGCAGCTTCTATTGCTTCCCGCCCATTTGCTGCCTCTCCCAATACGGTGTACCCATCAACCTGCTCTATCATTTTTTTAATTATTGTCCGCATAAAGACAGCATCATCAACAATAACAAAAGATATTTTCTTCATATAAGCATTTCACTCATTTCGTGCATTATAACAGATAAAACAACTATAGGTGCGGTTTCCGTTCTTAACGTCCTTCTGCCCAGGCTAACCGGCGAAATACCATGAGTGCCCGCCAAATGGAGTTCATTGTGCGAAAATCCGCCTTCCGGACCGATAAAAACGCCAATTAAGCTAACACACTCTATATTATAACATTTGAATAGATCTTTCAAACACTTTTTTGACTCTCCTTCATAGCAGAAAACCGCCATGCTTGAGCCGGCCGGATGGCTCTTCGCCATATCGCTCCAATGGTTTAAAGCAGTTTCATAACCAACAGGCTCGGAAACACGGGGTACAAAAACCCTCCCGCATTGTTTAGCCGCTTCGAAGGAAATCCGGTTCCATCGTTCAACTTTTCTTCCGGTATCTTTCGCTTGAACTTTTGGTATTGAAAATTGTGTAATTACCGGAACAATTTTATATATACCCAGTTCAACCGTTTTCTGAATTATCCAATCCATTTTATCGGATTTGGGAAGCCCTTGGTAAAGAATCACTTTTGTCCTGGGTTCGGTTTTCGGATCATAAGTTCTCAATATTTTTCCGTATGCAATATCGCCTTTAAACGATACAAGTTCCAGTTCATACTCAAGACCCGTACCGTCAAAAGCAATAATTCTGTCACCTGTTCCAAGGCGTAAAACATTTCGCATATGCTTCGCTTCGTTACCTGAAATAACGGCAGTGCCGTTGTTAATAAACTCAGGTGATATTATGAACCTGTGCATATTCTTACAGCCATCCATTCCCCATCAAACAGCTCCTGTTTAATGTGATATCCCAATTTGGTTACCGCGCCGGTTATATCGCTCTTCCTGTCCCGAATAATACCGCTTAGCACAATATTTGTTTCATTCGTACAGTACGTATCCAATAATGGCAGCAGAGACAGAATCACATCGGTTATTATGTTGATAACAATAATATCATACCGTTCGGGTTTTATGTCATTCAGGCTTCCATGAACTATCGTAACCTTTGAATCAACTTTATTGTTCCGGATATTTTCCGCTGCTGTTTTGCATGCGGATTCGTCTATATCCGCACAGGTTACATTAAAGGCTCCCAGTTTTGCGGCAATAATCCCGAGTATTCCTGTTCCGCATCCAAGATCGAGCACCTTTTCGCCGCCTTTTATTATTTCATCGAGCATTACCGCACACAAGCGGGTTGTCTCATGAGTCCCCGTTCCAAATGCCATTCCGGGATCAAGCTCAATAATTACTTTATCCGCCGGAGGTTTAATATCCTCCCAGGATGGCTTTATTATTACCCTTTTTGAGATTGAAAACGTTTTATAATACTTCTTCCAGTTGTCTTTCCATTCGGAATCATCACGGCTACGTATTTCAATGTGAGGCAAAGGTGTTAACGAATACCGCTCGAATGCTTCATTCAGTTTTTTTCGCAAACTATGACTGTCATTATCTGCGCTGAAATATGCCCTGATAATGATATTCTTTCCAAGATCGCAAAGAAAATCGTCTTCAGCGTAATCCGAATATTTAGCTTCCTGAAGAATCTTGCGAAAATCTTCCGGGTCTACAATCTCTATCCCCTGTATTCCCAGTTCAATAAAAATTTGAGATACTATATCCTGCCATTTAGGTTTTATTGAAACCGTAACTTCCAACCAATTCATCATCTTCTCCCGATTACCGGATTTAGTGGAACAAATCCTTCATTTTATCAAAAAAGTTCTTCCTCTGCTCAAATGCATCGTCTCCGCTAATCTCAGCAAACTGGCGAAGCAATTCCTTTTGCTTTGCTGTTAATCTTTTGGGAACTTCCACATTAACTTTTATAAACTGATCGCCTTTAGCGTTTGAGCGCAAGTGCTTTATGCCTTTATTTCTTAAACGGAACACCGTACCTGTCTGGGTCCCTTCCGGTATGCCATATTTCATCGTCCCTTCAAGGGTTGGAATATCCAATTCCGCTCCTAAAGCCGCTTGTGTAAATGTAACCGGTATTTCACATATAATGTCATAACCATCCCGTATAAAAATCGGGTGCGGCTGTACCCTTATGTTCACATACAAATCTCCCGGAGGACCTCCTTTTATACCGGGCTCCCCCTCGCCACGAAGCGATATTGTTTGCCCGTTATCTATCCCCGCCGGTATCTCTATATCAATTTTGGAAGTTTTTTGCTGTCTTCCGCTGCCGTTGCAATCTTCACAAG
>JAAYBO010000294.1 GCA_012730095.1 Clostridiaceae bacterium | reverse complement strand
GGGAAAGGATTGCTCTGGAAATGTTGAAGCTTCACGAAGAGAACATCTGGGTTATCGGTTATATGGAAAACTTGCCGCTTCTTATTGCAAAAGATAAGAAGATCCGCAATTTCCCCGAATCGGCAATTTTCTGTGACGAGTTCAGAGATTATGGTATTGCTCACTTGCATTGCTGCTATTTTGAAGAGTAATGATAAAGAGTGTATTGCGCAAAAGGAATAACCAGCTTATTACCATATAAAAATGCAGCCGATATAAATCATGTATAAAACTATTACTTAAGTCCGTTGGGAGGTTGCCGGCAAACGGCTTCCTCCCCGGCAAATTAACGACAGGATGGTATCGGAAAATGGGAAATTTTATATACAAGCGGATATTGATGTTTATCCCAACGGTGCTATTGTTATCATTTATCGTCTTTTTCATTATTCAATTGCCACCGGGTGATTATGTAACAAGTTATGTTTCAAGAATGTCTGCCGAGGGAGAAATATTCACGTCGCAGGATATTGCCAGGCTGCGTGAACAATATGGGCTAGACAAACCATGGTACATACAATACTTCTCCTGGATGGGAAAGATTATTAAAGACGGGGATTTTGGTTATTCTTTTTCGTATAACAGGCCCGTATGGAGCGTTATTATGGCCCGCCTGCCATTAACAGTCATTGTTACACTAATAATTATGCTGTTTACGTATTTTGTATCGGTTCCTATCGGTATATACAGCGCACTTCATCAATATTCCGCGGGTGACTTTATATTTACGACAATTGGTTTTCTCGGTGTTGCAACCCCTAACTTTCTGCTCGCGATAATTTTAATGTTTCTTTCGTTCAAATACACAGGAGATCCGCTTATTGGACTTTTTTCCGAGGATATACTAAGGGAAGGCTTACGCCTGTCCAATTTCGGGGATTTCTTAAAGCATTTGATAATACCGGTTATTGTTATAGGCACAAGCAATACCTGTGGTGTAATCCGTATCATAAGGGCGCAGATGCTTGATGAGGTATCAAAACAGTATATATTGGTAGCAAGGGCAAAAGGAGTAAGTGAGCGGGTCATCACATACAAATACTGTTTGCGGGCTGCGTTGAATCCGGTTGTCAGCGGTCTTTCGGGCGCTCTGTCAAACCTGTTTTCCGGCTCTACCATCTCTGCTATTGTTATGAATATGGCAATATTGGGGCCGGTTTTATATGAAGCACTGAAGAACCAGGATATGTATCTGGCGGGAACGATTCTTCTTACGCAGGGTTTTCTCGTTGTTGTTGGAACGCTGCTTTCGGATATTGCGCTGGCATGGCTTGACCCCAGGATACGTTTTACGGAGAGGAGCGTGTAAAGATGGTCTTACATAAAAGGAAAAACAGAAAAAACAATGAAGAGGAATACTATCTTGCTTCTCAATGGACATTAATGGGCAGAAAGTTTAAAAGGCATAAGCTTGCAATTATAAGTCTTGTGCTGTTAGGATTTCTTTATTTTGTCGCTTTGTTCGGCAACTTTATCGCTCCTTCGAATCTTGTTGCATACAATTCGAGGATCATGAACGCCCCGCCAACGAAGATACATATGTTTCACGATGGCAAATTTATAGGCCCGTTTGTATATGGCATTGATATGGAACGTGATCCGGTCACAAAAAAGAAAATATATTTTGAAGACAAGGACGAAATATACAAGATTAAATGGTTTACCCAAGGATGTGAATATAAATTATTTGGATTAATTGAAACCGATATCCATTTGTTTGGGGTTGACGAAGGCGGAGCGATATTACTGTTTGGTGCGGACGGTATGGGACGTGATTTATTTTCACGGTTGGTTCTGGGAAGCCAGATATCGCTGACCGTTCCTTTTGCCGGAACAATAATAAGCTTTGTGCTTGGGATTATTCTCGGAGGTATTTCGGGATATTTTGGCGGAACGATAGATACCGTCATACAAAGGATTATTGAAGTACTGTCATCGCTGCCGTCGATACCGCTGTGGATGGCTCTTTCTGCGGCGATACCGCCGGATATTCCTGTTGTCAGGACATACCTGTATATTACGATTATAGTATCATTCCTCTCCTGGACAGGTCTTGCAAGAATTGTCAGAGGAAAATTCATTTCTTTAAGAAAAGAAGATTATATTATGGCGGCTAAGATTGCCGGAGTGAGCAACGGGAGAATAATAACAAAGCACTTGGTACCCGGTTTTATGAGCTATCTGATAGTAAATTTGACCCTGGGAATTCCTGGTATGATAATCGGTGAAACATCAATGAGCTTTTTGGGGCTTGGCATTCGCTCTCCCGCAACAAGCTGGGGAGTGCTTTTACAGGAAGCGCAGGAAATTTCCAATATCGCTATGTACCCTTGGAAGCTTATACCGTTAT
>JAAYBO010000036.1 GCA_012730095.1 Clostridiaceae bacterium | reverse complement strand
CCCCGTGATGTTTCGATACACAGGAAGGAAGTGTTTGAAGAGATTATCGCCGAAAACAGGCAGGCCGCCGCCGCGCCTGTCTCACCGGATATGATAAAACGCATAAAAATATGTAATAATACAAGCAGCGGATGTACAGCATCTTCAAAAAATTGCGAAGATGCAAATGAAGATTAAAAATTTAAAATTAATACTAAAGTTTTACAAAAATATTTCGATATATTTATTAAGACGATAAAAAACCGGTTTTTTTATCTCAAATATCAAATCAATAAACTTCGGCAAGGAGGCCGAACATAAAACAAGGAGGTTTTATTATGAGAATTAATCACAACATCTCAGCACTTAACACTTATCGCCAGTTAACAATGAATACGACAGCGGGAAGCAAGTCCCTTGAGAAATTGTCATCGGGCTATCGTATTAACCGCGCCGGCGACGACGCCGCAGGTCTTTCCATTTCCGAGAAAATGAGAGGGCAGATCAGAGGTTTGGAACAGGCTTCGAGGAACGCTCAGGATGGTATTTCATTAATCCAGACCGCTGAAGGCGCGCTGAACGAAACCCACGCAATCCTGCAGCGTATGAGAGAGCTGGCAGTGCAGGCTTCAACCGACACAAACACGCTGGATGACAGGAAAGAAATCCAGAAGGAAATCAACCAGTTACTTGAAGAGATTGACCGTATTGCCGACAACACCGAATTCAATACGAAAAAACTGATTAACGGCGATCTGGCCGCAAAAAAAGCCGAAGCACCTGCAAGCGGTGATCCATCGACACCTGCCTCAACCTACGAAGCGGCTGTGGTAACCGGAGAAGCGGTAGATTACACAACCGCTCTTAATTTTTCCTCTACGAATCTTGTATTCGAACTAAATGGCACCGAGATCACTTTGAACGGCGCTTCCTATGCCGATGCGGAAGCAGTGGCAACAGCAATCCAGGATGCATTAACAGCCGATGGCAATGAAACTGTAACCGTTACAGCAGACGGGGATTCCATTGTTATAACGGCGGCAGACGGGGAAGACATCGTTATTGGTGAGGCTTCAACCGGAGACTTAAGTGATATCGGCTTGACAGCCGGCACGACACCTCCAACGGAAATTCCGGCAGACCCGGCAGATCCGGCAGATCCACCGGCAGCACCGGCAGATGGAGAGCCAGAAGGCGCTGTAATCCATATAGGTGCGAACCAGGGACAGAATCTCAAAATAACAATTGAAAGCATGAGAACCGATGCTCTTGGCGGCGGCGTTGATGGAGCTGAAGCAGCGGTGGTAACCGGAGAAGCGGTAGATTACACATCCGCTCTTGATTTTTCCTCTACGAATCTTTTATTCGAACTAAATGGCACCGAGATCACTTTGAACGGCGCTTCCTATGCCGATGCGGAAGCAGTGGCGACAGCAATCCAGGGTGCATTAACAGCCGATGGCAATGAAACTGTAACCGTTACAGCAGAAGGAGATTCCATTGTTATTACAGCGGCAGAAGGTGAAGCAATAGAAATTAGTGATGCTACGTCCGGTGACTTAAGTGCTATTGGTTTGGAAGCCGGCACGACACCGGCAGCTGCGGTTGGCGGAACGATTGGTTCCCTTAGGGTTGCCGATGTCGATAACGCCGAAGAAGGCGGCGTGCTGACACAGGCGGGAGCCGACGCGGCTATTACAAACATCAACACGGCAATAACCCAGGTATCGGCTGAAAGGTCCAGGCTTGGTGCTATTCAGAACAGACTTGAACACACCATCAAGAATCTGGATAATGCTGCTGAGAACCTGACAGCATCCGAATCCAGAATCCGCGATGTAGACATGGCGAAGGAAATGATGGAGTTCACAAAGAACAACATCCTGCAGCAGGCAGCTCAGGCAATGTTAGCTCAGGCGAACATGCAGCCACAGGGCATACTGCAGCTTCTCAGGTAAAAAACTTATTAAAACCATTAAAGGGCCAGGGGTTTTTCCTCTGGCTCTTTTATCATTAAAAAAAGATAAAATAATAACCGTTTTATACCGATAAATAAAGTAAGCAGGGTTTGTCGAACAGACGGAACTAAAGCAAGCAAGCCCAAATAATATGTGGAGGGAACCGATATGAGAATTGATAGCATGGATGCACAATTTAAAGTCGTTGATCGGGTAGCGGAAATACCCTTGCCGGTTCAAGGCCAACAAAAGACAATACCTGTTCAAAGAACTGAAGATTATAAACCGGAAGTTATTTCCGAAAAAGTTGTAATAAGCGCGATAGAAAGAGCTAATAAGGCAATGGTAGCGGCTAACCGCGCATTGGAATTTTCAATTCATGAAAAAACAAAGGAAATAATGGTCAAAGTGGTTGATACTGAAACAAAAGAAGTGGTTCGAGAGATACCTTCCGAAAAAATACTTGATATACTGGCAAATATTCTTGAAATGGCCGGACTTCTTGTCGATGAGAGAAGGTGATTGAATGAGCATCATAAATCCGAACTTCAGGATAACAGGCCTTGCATCAGGTCTTGATACCGAGCAGATGGTAAAGGATTTAATGGCGGTTGAAAGACTCCCGCTGACAAGGCTCGAGCAGCAAAGGCAGCTAACGGAATGGCGGCAGGAAGCATACCGTGAGTTTACAAATGCACTTCGCGGCTTTAAGGAAAAGTTTTTCGATATAACGAAGCGGACTACATACCTTCTTTCCGACAACGCGTTCAAAGCATTCAAAGTGACATCAACAGGGGAAGATTATGTGACCGCAACCGGTACTTCAACATCTGCGGCCGGAAGTCACAGTATAAAGGTAATACAGCTTGCTACCGCTGATAAAGCCGTCAGCAATGCGCCTGTATCAAAACCTGTTACAGGCGAGGTTACTGACTTTAATTTAAGCGGTCAAAGCATATTGGTATCATTGGACGGTGTTACAAGAGAGATAGAACTGTCAAGCTACGATGATCTTGCCGATTTAATCGAAGATCCGGTGAATGGGCTTCAAAAGCTTATTGACGATGCTTTCGGCAACGGTAAAATTATTGTTTCGGAATCGTCCGGGAAGCTTCAGTTGTCAACGGTGGGAGGGGCGTCAAGGCTGCAGTTGTCATACGGTACAAAAGGCACAAAAGGGCTTGATTCACTCGGTATTTCGAACGGTGCAACAAACCGTATATCAATAAACTCCACCCTTATTGCGTTAAAAGATCAGCTTTCGGAAGATCTGATTTTCGATGAAGACGGTAATGTTTCTTTTAAAATAAACAATGCGTCGTTTACGTTTTCAGAAAACGATACGCTGTCAAATGTTATGGCCGCGATAAACAACAGCGCCGAAGCGAACGCGACATTCAAGTACGATGAGGTTACCGACACCTTTACCATTACCGCAAAACAAACCGGTGCGGGAGACAATATACGGATTTCGGAAACAAGCGGAAGCTTTTTGTCCGCAATTGGCATTACCGGTGTAACATCGGAAGGTGTTGACGCGATTGCAGAAATTGACGGCGAAATTGTAACACGAAGCTCGAACACCTTTACCGTTAATGATATTGAATATACGCTTAGAAAAGCTCATGTCCCTGAAAGTGACGGGGAAACGATAACCCTCGAACAGAATGTTGATGCGGTCGTTGATAATATTAAAACATTTGTCGAAGAGTACAACAAGCTTGTTGATATGTTTGTCACAAAGCTGTCCGAGAAATATAACCGCAGTTATCTCCCCTTAAGCCAGGAACAGAAAGAAGCAATGTCCGACAGGGAAGTTGAATTGTGGGAAGAAAGGGCTAAAACGGGCTTACTCCGTAACGATTCAATCCTTCAGAAAATCCAGTCCGATATGAGGATGGCTTTGATTGAACCTGTCGAAGGAGTTAGTATAAACCTTTCGTCGATAGGAATAACCTCAAGATCATATCAGGATAATGGGAAACTGCATATAGACGAAGACAAACTAAGACAGGCGATTATTAACAGGCCCGATGAAGTTAAAGACCTGTTTAAACAACAATCTCAAACCGTTCCTTCATACACAAGAAATCTTAAAGCGGATGAAAGGAATGTCCGTTATAAGGAGCAGGGCCTGTTTTGGCGGCTGTCGGATATTATAGAAGACAATATATCAATACTCCGGGATGATAACGGCAGGAAAGGAATACTGCTTGAAAAAGCCGGCATGGAGGGAGACACGTCCGAATTCAACAGCAGCCTTTCAAAAGATATTTCGTCATTTGATGAAAGGATAAGCGAATTGTACAGTAAACTGCTTGCTAAGGAAGAGGGTTATTACAGGCAGTTCGCCGAACTGGAGAAATATATGAACCAGATGAATGCCCAAATGGACTGGCTTTTCTCACAATTGTCGGTGATGAAATAAAAGCTTGATTTATGACAATATCGTTTTTATTTACGGGAGGAAAAACAGCTTATGAATATTTCAGGATATAATCAATACAGGCAAAACAGCGTGCTTACGGCCCAACCCGAAGAGTTAACGCTGATGCTCTATAACGGCCTGGTTAAGTTTATAATGAAAGCACAGCATTCGATATCAGGAAAGGACTTGCAGGGGGCGCATGACAATATTATCAGGTCACAAAATATATTACTTGAGTTTATGTCATCGCTGGATAAAAGCTATGAAGTTTCAACCAGTCTGCTGCTATTGTATGATTATATGTTCCGCAGGCTTGTTGAGGCAAATGTTCAAAAAAGCACAGAAATACTTGATGAGGTGCTGGACTTATCAAAACAGCTTCGTGATACGTGGGAACAGGCAATGAAGCTGTACAAGCATCCGCCTAAAAATAATGCCGCGGCGGCTGGGAGCTAACCGCTTACAGGTTCTTTTCCCGTAAAAATGTTTTTAGCGCGCTCATATCGATGGAGGATGCAAATGCAGGAACAGCAGGTTTTGAATCAGATGGTCGCATTATCCGGGAAAAAGCTTGAGATGCTGACCGAGCTTAAAAAGCTGTCGGAACAGCAAAGACAGGCTTTCCAGGATAATAACATTGCTGCCGTTGAACCTATATTGAATAAAAAGGATGAAATTATTCGCTATGTCCGCCAATTGGATGATGCGTTTTTAAAGGCTTCGGGTACGTTAAAGGAAATGCTGGGCATTGAGAAACTGGACGACCTTTCGAAGTTTGAACTGGCGGGAAGAAATGAAATAAAGCGTTTGATAGCAGATATTACCGATACAGTGGAATCGATAATTAAAATTGAGCAGGATTCCCATAAAAATGTTTCAGAGATGAAAAATGAAATATCAAACAGAATAAAAAGTGTAAACACCGGGAAGAAAGCCACTAAAGCATACAATATAAAACCTTTCGAAAACCCGTCTTATTTTTTTGACAGAAAGAAGTAAGGAAGCCTTTTCCTGTTTCAAAAGCATAAAAAGAAATACCTGTCATAGTATTTAACTGGGGCTTGTTAAACTGAATTTTAGCCCCATGTTATATACTTTGCTTTATCCGGATAATGGAATGGGGAATGGTATCTGTGCCTTCAACATCAGCTTTTTTTCCGCACGGTTTAGTTGAAATATCGTTATCTGGCCTGATAACCGGTATTACAGGAACAGGGATAGGCGGGTTAACCGCTTTTTTTCCGTCTACGCTGTCAGACAGACTTCAAAGCACCCTTTTAGAGTTTACCACAGGTCTTATGATTAGTATGGTGTGTATGGAGCTTTTGCCTGAAGGCTATAAAGCCGCGGGGTTCACATACACAACCATTGGTCTTGTTTTTGGAATAATCCTGATTATTGCGCTGGATGAATATATTAAATTCTTAATAAAGAAAAGGGGCGGGAACCCTGTTATGCTTTCCGGATGGATGGTAGTATTTGCGGTATCGCTTCATAATCTTCCGGAGGGCTTTGCGGTCGGAGCTGGATTCCAGACCGGAGCCGCAGTAGGGTTTACACTTTCGATAGCTATATTGCTGCACGATATTCCCGAGGGAATGGCAATGGCTATTCCGTTAAGAATAGGGAAAATGAAGCCGCTTAAGGCATTTGCCGTTACACTGCTTTCAGCGGTTCCGATGGGAGTCGGCGCTTTTGCCGGCGCTGCCTTTGGAAGCATATCCGACGCTTTTTCCGCTGTTTGTATTGGAATTGCCGGGGGAGCAATGTTATATGTGAGCCTTGGCGAATTAATAAACAAATCCCGCTCTTTATATAAGGGCAGGATACCTCTTGCAGGCAACCTGGCCGGTATTATGGCGGGAGCGTTGATTTCTTTTTTAGGGTAAGGAGCGCAATAAACTACTGCTTAAAAACTAAAATGCCCTGCGATATCGCAGGGCATTTTTGTTGTAACATTAGCCGTTAATCTTATCTTTCAAACCTTTGCCTGCCTTAAAAACGGGCGCTTTGGAAGCGGGTATAATGATTTCTTCCTTGGTTTGAGGATTTCTGCCTTTTCTTTCGGCACGCTGTTTTACTTCAAAAGTACCGAAACCAACCAATACTACTTTTTCACCGGCAACCAAAGCATCTTCTACTGAAGCAATCATCGCATTCAAAGCGGCTTCGCTATTCTTTTTGCTTAATCCGGATTTTGCAGCAATAGCACTGACTAATTCTGTTTTGTTCATACAAGATAACCTCCCGCACTTAATTTCGACATCATTTTATAATGAAAACCCCCTAAAGTCAAGTATTTGAGCCTATAATTTCTAAAAAAATTATAAAAATTTTACAGCTGAAAAATTTCTACAAACCCAATACGTTCTATTTAAGCTATTTTCAAAAGTTACCGGAATATTCATTAATATAAAATATAATGAAAAAAAGGTATCTATTTGTCAGTATTACGCGAAATTTTTTCTTTACCGACAAACAATGTTCCAATATTCTTTCCTTCTAAAATATCAAGTATAATTAATGGATCCACGCCGTTTGCCAAAACCATATGTATTCCCGATTTTGTAACCATATCGGCCGCATTCAGTTTTGTTACCATTCCCCCTGTGCCCATTGCTGTTCCCTGCCCGCCGGCAAAATCCCTTTCTTTGTCCGTTATCTCCGTAACGGTATTGATAAGAACATAATCGGAGCATTCTTTTGGATTACCGTTATAAAAGCCGTCAATGTCGGACAGTATAATAAGCAGGTCGGCATTAACAAGCTGGGCAACGACAGCCGACAGTGTATCATTATCCCCAAATTGCTCCATAGAGCTTATTTCATAGGTGGAAACGGTGTCATTCTCATTAACAATCGGAAGCACACGCTGGTTAAGAAGGTTTTCAAATGTGTTTTCGATATTTTTCAATTTAACCGGATCGTCCACGTCGTTCTTTGTGAGTAAAACTTGCGCGACGATCTGATTGTAAGTTGAAAACATTTTACTGTATAAATTCATCAATTCGCACTGACCAATTGCGGCTAATGCCTGTTTTATCCCCATAATACGCGGTCTTTCCTTTAAGTTAAGCTTTCCCATTCCGGCGCTGATAGCGCCTGAAGAAACGAGGATCACTTCAAGGTCATTGTTAATAAGCTCGGAAATCGTCATAGACAGCCTGTCTATTCGCGGGAGGTATAACCTTCCGTTATCATGTGTCAGTGTTGACGAGCCTACCTTAATAACAATACGTTTGGCATTTTTTAATTTCTCCCTGTAATCGTTGGACATAAAAGCACTTCCTTTATGGAGTAATAAGTATGTTAAACAAGCTTTTATACTGAAGTATTATACCACAGAAATTATTAATTTCGAACAGGTCTTTAATTCTTTTGCAGCTTGTTTTCTCATTTGATATAATCATTAATACGTAAAACCCCGCTAAAGATATTTTTTTTGGTTGTTTTAAGAGATGGAGCAATTTATATGGTAACAAAATGTATAAAAGTAACACCGCCGGTTTTTACCGGGCTTGATGAAGCCGCGAACGCGTTAAAAAACGGTAAACTGGTAGCATTTCCTACGGAAACGGTATATGGACTTGGAGCAAACGCCCTTGACGAAAGTGCCGTAAAGTCAATTTTTGCTGCAAAGGGAAGACCTTCAGACAACCCTTTGATTGTTCATATTGCAGATATATCAACACTTAAGCTTTTAGTTACAACGATTAAACCCGAGGCGGAAAAACTCATACATGCTTTTTGGCCGGGGCCGTTAACACTAATTTTTGAAAAATCTCCAAACGTGCCAATGGTAACAACGGGCGGATTAAATACCGTTGCGGTCAGAATGCCTGATCATCCCGTTGCGCTTGAATTAATTAATAAAGCGGGTGTTCCTGTAGCTGCTCCAAGCGCCAACCGCTCGGGAAAACCGAGCCCGACTCTTGCCGAACATGTAATGGAAGACATGGATGGCCGGATTCCATATATAATAGATGCAGGCCCGTGCAGGGTCGGTGTTGAATCGACAGTGCTTGACGTTACTGAAAACACGCCTGTGATTCTAAGGCCCGGTGGGGTTACTTTTGAAGAGATTAAGAATACAATCGGACAGGTAAAGCAATATAAAGCCGAAGCAAGCGTTGAAATGATAAACAGCCCGAAGTCTCCGGGAATGAAATATGTTCACTATGCCCCTAAAGGCAAGGTAATTGTTGTTTCGGGCAAAAAAAATGTTTTTGAATGGATTAACAAAAAAACATCAGAGGACGAAAAAAACAGTATAAAGGCAGTTGTTGTAGCAGCAGACGAGAATATTGCAAACTACTCTACCGGAATAAAAATGTCTTATGGGAGCATTGGTAATCCACAAGAAGCGGCGGCGAATATTTTCCGGATTTTCAGAGATTGCGACAGACTCGGCGCGGAAAAAATATATATAGAGGCTATTCCCGAATACGGTATTGGATACGCGGTTATGAACCGTATTAAAAAGGCTGCCGGAGGGAAAGTTGTATATTTGGAGTAAACTTGTTTGAATCGGGCATTATTCCGATTTAATAAGCGCGGGCATAACCCGCAGAGGGGTTTTATAATGAAGAAAATGATACTGTTTGTTTGTACGGGCAATACATGCAGAAGCCCAATGGCCGAGGCGTTATGCCAGAGCTTGCTGAAAAAGAAAGGTCTTGCATCAGAATATGACTGTTCATCTGCGGGTGTTTATGCTTATGAGGGTGACAGTGCTTCATATGAAGCAATTTCGGTACTAAAAAAGAGTGGCCTTGACATATCTGAACACTACGCAAGAACATTGGATTTGGATATGATCAGAAACTCATATATAATACTTACTATGACAAGAGATCATAAAAGAATGATTTTGGATGTTTTTCCCGAGTCGGCCGATAAGGTTTATACGCTTAAGGAATATGCGGAATACGACCGGAATGACTGGGATATTTCTGATCCTTTCGGATTTGATGAAAAGGCTTATTTTACCTGTATGTCTGAGATAGAGAACGCAATTTTTAAAATTTTCGATAAGCTTTGACAATGGGATGTATATTTTATAAAATGTCTATAGGAAAAGAGTATGCATTTACTCGTTATTTTTATCCGGAGGTTTGTAATGCTTGCAATAGGCAGTGATCACGGCGGCTATGAAATGAAGGAAGCAATAATTGAATATCTTGACAGAGAAAAAATCGCTTACAGGGATTTTGGAACATTCGGCATCGAGTCGGTTGATTATCCGGATATTGGTTTTGAAGTTGCAAAAGCTGTTTCAGAAGACAAATTTGAAAAGGGTATAATTATTTGCGGTACCGGTATAGGAATTTCGATAGCCGCTAATAAAGTTAAGGGAGTACGCGCGGCGTTATGTACAAATTCATATATGGCCAGAATGGCCAGGGAGCATAACAATGCCAATGTATTGGCATTAGGCGGACGGGTTCTGGGAATAGATCTTGCGCTTGAGATAGTAAAGGTTTTTTTGGGTGCTTCGTTTTCAGGCGAAGAACGTCACAGCCGACGCGTTAATAAAATAGGAATCATTGAAAGCGATGATTCGAACAGCAAATAGAGTGAATGTCGTTACGGCATTCACTTTATTATAGTGAGGCCTTGACCTTATAAAAGGCGTATATTTTATAAATGTTTTATTCTATGGAAAGCAGGTAATATTATGCAAAATGTATTTGTTTTTGACCACCCGCTGATACAACATAAGGTTTCGCTCCTTCGGGACAAGAATACCAGTGCAAAGGAATTCAGGGAGCTGGTAGCTGAAATATCCGTTTTAATGTGTTATGAAGTTACAAGGGACATCCCTCTGAAGGAAATAGAACTTGAAACCCCGGTAGGTTTTGCCAGGACAAAAGTTATATCGGGTAAAAAATTGGCCATTGTACCTATATTAAGAGCGGGGCTCGGCATGGCCGACGGCTTTCTGCAGCTTATGCCGATGGCTCGTGTCGGTCATATCGGAATATACAGAGATAATAAAACGTTACAGCCTATCGAATACTACTGCAAGCTCCCTACAGATATAGATGAGCGTGATGTTATTTTGCTTGATCCAATGCTCGCAACCGGGGGTTCGGCCTGCGACGCGGTTAAATTCATTAAAAAGCGGAATGTGAAAAATATAAAATTTATGTGCCTGATTGCGTCAGAAACAGGGGTTGCACGCTTACATGCCGAACATCCTGATGTTTCGATATATTGCGCCGCCGTGGATGAAAAGCTTAATGATCACGGCTATATTATACCTGGGCTGGGCGATGCGGGAGACCGGCTCTTTGGAACAAAGTAAGCAATAAATTTTCGGCCTCGTTGGAATTGCTAAGCAATTTCAGTTTTTAAAATATTTATAAAGAGGTGATACTTTTGAGGCCTACTTGGGACGAATATTTCATGGATATCGTTGAGCTGGTAAAAAAAAGATCCACTTGTGTGAGAAGACAGGTAGGGGCGCTGATAGTGAAAGACAAACGGATTCTTGCAACAGGTTATAATGGTGCTCCCGTCGGATGCAATCACTGTATTGACATAGGCTGTCTGCGTGATCAATTAAATATTCCCTCCGGCGAGCGCCATGAAATATGCCGCGCAACACATGCGGAACAAAATGCGATTGCCCAGGCGGCTTATTCCGGGACAAGCGTTAAAAACGGCATTATGTATGTTACGACTCAGCCGTGTGTGCTGTGTGCAAAGCTAATAATAAACGCAGGTATCAGTAAGGTTATTTTTAAAGGGGACTACCCTGACAAGCTTGCAATGGAGCTTTTTAAAGAAGCCGGCGTAAGGATTGTAAAATATGAGGAGCCGCAGTTTGTGTAATGAAGCTTTAATATGCTTTTAAGACAAATGTAAATCCGTGTTGGAATAGAATGATATAATATGATTGGTTTCCATATTATACCCAAACTGATATAGTGATACTTTAGGGATTAACAGATGATTTGCTTACAAATGATATATTCCGAAGTTATATTGCAGCTCTTTTGTGGGGAAAATGAAATCTGTAGAATAATTTTCGGAATAAACAATTTATTTAAGAGGTGCCTGAAACATGAATATTGAATATATCATCCCATTTGCAATTGCATTGATTGTTTCGTTTTTTTCCAGCCCTATTGCTAAAAAAATAGCAGTCCGGGCGGGTGCTATCGACGTGCCCAAGGACGGAAGGAGAATGCACCAAAAGCCCGTTGCACTTATGGGCGGCCTTGCCATTATTACAGGTTTTTTAGTATCAGTTCTATATATTGTTATTGTATATGAAACAGAAGAGTTTACATCATGGATTCAAGGGATTTCGCCTATGAAAATGGCGGGGTTCTTTACAGGGATGATTATTGTTATATTGTTGGGGATATATGATGATATACATCCGCTGACATCGAAAATTAAGTTTCCGATTCAATTGATTGCAGCGGTAATTGTAGTTTTAACAGGTACAAGAATTCAATATATAACCGTATCAATCAGCACAATAAAGTATGTGAGCATAGGAGAAACGATATCGATAATACTGTCCATACTGTGGATCGCCGGCATTACAAATGCAATTAACCTTATTGATGGCCTTGACGGCCTGGCGGCGGGTGTTTCCGGAATCGCCACGCTGTCATTGTTTGTTGTGTCGGTAATGATGCCGGATAATTCCTTTGTGTTTGCAGTGCTGTATGTTGCTCTTGCAGGGGCGATAATGGGATTTCTGCCTTATAATTTCAACCCCGCAAAAATATTTATCGGTTCTACGGGGGCCTATTTCTTAGGATTCATTCTTGCGGTAATATCAATAGAAGGCGCAACCAAAGCTTATACGGCCTTGACAATGGTCGTGTCGTTAATTGCTCTTGGTTTTCCTATTTTCGACACAATATTTGCAATATTCAGGCGTGTACTTAAAAGAAAGCCTATCGGCCAGGCAGACAGGGAACATATACATCACCGCCTTATCGATATGGGAATTTCACAGAAATACTCCGTCACGATACTGTATGTAGTGAGCGGGGCTCTTGGCCTTGTATCAATTCTTTTAGCGAACAAAGGTCTTCTTCCCGCGATAATCCTTGTAGTTATTATTTCGGTATTTGTGATCGGAGGAGCAAGGTACCTGGCCGGAATTATAGGCGACAAACAGGAGGAAACTGCCAATAACGGCACGGAACAATCAGATCCGGAAAAAAAGGTCAATGAAAATGTTAAAAAGGCCGGCGCATATCCTTCCGGGCAAACTGAAAAACTATAGCGAAAGATACCCTGCACTTCTATATCTATACAAACCCGACCGCATAGAAGGAGTTAAATAATGAATAAGAAACATGTGATTTTAACGGTATTCGGTACAAGACCGGAAGCAATAAAGATGGCGCCGCTGATAAAGGCTCTTTTTGCGTCCGGCGAATTTACAACGAAGGTATGCGTAACAGCACAGCACCGTGAAATGCTTGATCAGGTTCTTGATATATTTGATATAAACCCCGATTATGATCTTAATATTATGAAAAAGGGTCAGACGCTGGCAGGTATTACAAAGCTGGTGCTCGAAAACATCGAAAAAGTTTTGGATCATTTAAAGCCGGATATGGTTTTGGTTCACGGCGATACAACAACTACGTTTGCCGCTTCTTTGGCCGCATTTTATGCCAAAATACCGGTTGGGCATGTGGAAGCGGGGCTTAGAACATTTGATAAATACTTTCCTTATCCCGAAGAAATAAACAGAAAGCTGACGGCATGTATTGCCGATATACATTTTGCACCGACATCCTCCAATTACAACAATCTTGTAAATGAAGGCATTGATCCGGAGGCTATACATATTACGGGGAATACTGCGATTGATGCTCTTAAAACAACTGTTCTTAATGATTACAGGTTTAAAGATGCTCTGCTTCGGGAATTGGACTTCAGCGGAAAACGGGTTATTGCGGTAACTGCGCACAGACGTGAAAACCTTGGTGAGCCTCTGATCGATATCTGCAATGCTCTTAAAAAGATTGCTAAGTGTTATTCCGATGTTGAGATTGTCTACCCCGTCCATTTAAACCCTGCTGTTCAAAAACCGGTAAAAGATATTCTGGGGAATATTCCGCGCATTCATCTTATAAACCCGATTCAGGTGCAGGATATGCATAATTTGATGTCGCGCTCATATCTTGTTTTGACAGACTCCGGAGGTTTGCAGGAAGAAGCACCTGCACTGGGGAAACCGGTTCTGGTGTTGAGAAATGAAACCGAACGTCCGGAAGCCGTAAAAGCAGGTACGGTAAAGGTAATAGGGACTAACTGCGAAAAAGTGGTATCTGAAACGGCTGCTCTTCTTGATAACGAGGACGACTATCAGAAAATGGCTCACAGCGTTAACCCTTATGGAGACGGCCGTGCTTCCGAAAGGATTGTTGCTGCGCTTCGCTACAGATTTCGCCTTACCGAAAATAAACCTGAACCTTTTAAACAGGCTTCCTATTGAATTTCTATCTTTTTGCCGTTCGGAGATTTGTTGTCCGATTTAGGTACAACGATGGTCAGAATGCCGTCTTTGTATTGCGCGACAGCTTTATCGGGCTGAACTTCGGATGGCAGAGGAATAATTCTTGAAAAGCTTCCGAAAAACCTTTCCGAACGGTAGATTTCCTCATTACCGCCTGTATTTCGTTTTTTATGCCCCGAAAGCCTTATATATGTGTTTTCAATCAGCACCTCCATATCTTCCTTTGATAGTCCGGGCACCTCGGATTTAACAATTACCTCTTTTTCAGTCTGATAAACGTCGGTTCTTGGGGTAGCGTACCGGTTAATAATTGATAATGGCGTCGTCATAAGAAGTTCATTAATTTCTGACGCAAGCTCATCTATTTCACGAAGTGGTTTCCAGTTTTCAAAACTCATATTGATCCCCCGTTGTTTAGGTCTTACTTATATATTTTATTTATAATATTTGAAATAATGCCTGCGTGACATACCGAAAAAATTTGATTTTTAAGGCGTAAAGTGTTAAAATATTACCAAACATATGTTCGGGTGATTGTGTGGAATTGATGCAAAAACTAAAGATACTGTCCGATTCGGCAAAATATGATGTTTCCTGCTCTTCCAGCGGAAGTAAAAGAAAAAATACTGCCGGTGGAATCGGAAATGGTCACCTAACAGGCATTTGCCATTCCTGGTCCGCAGACGGGCGGTGTATTTCACTGCTCAAGGTTTTGTACTCAAACTTGTGTATCTATGACTGTGTTTACTGTGTGAACCGAGTTACAAACGATATTCAAAGGGCAACTTTTACGCCTCAGGAGCTGTGTGAGCTTACAATCCAGTTCTACCGCAGGAATTATATCGAAGGCCTGTTTTTAAGCTCTGCGGTTGTGAAATCGCCTGATTACACAATGGAATGTATGATAAAAGTATTGAAGCTGTTAAGGGTTAACCACAGGTTCAACGGCTATATTCATTTTAAAGCCATTCCCGGATGCGATCCAAAGCTAATTGAAGAAGCCGGATTGTATGCCGATCGTATGAGCGTCAACATTGAGCTCCCGTCGGTTAACGGGTTGAAGCTTCTGGCGCCGCAGAAAAGCCACAACCAGATAATAACTCCTATGTCGTATATTCATAACAGAATAATTGACGCCAGGGAGCAAAAGAAAGTTTCCCGCAGCGCTCCGTCATTTGTATCGGCCGGCCAATCGACTCAAATGATAATCGGTGCGACAAAAGATCACGATATTACGATACTGCATTTGTCAGAATACTTATATAAAAAGTTTTTGCTTAAAAGGGTGTATTATTCGGCGTATGTTCCTGTAAACCAGCATCCAAACCTTCCGGCTGTTTATACGGAGCCGCCGCTTTTAAGGGAGCACAGAATATACCAGGCCGACTGGCTTTTAAGGTTTTACGGCTTTACAGCCAATGAGCTTTTGGACGAATCCCATCCGAACTTCAGCATGGATGTAGATCCAAAGTGTGACTGGGCTCTTAGAAATCTGCACCTTTTTCCGGTTGAAATAAACACGGCTCCGTATGAGATGCTTTTAAGAGTGCCCGGTATCGGAGTTACTTCCGCGTTGAAAATAGTCCGGGCAAGAAGGCTGGGGAGTCTGTCATATGACCACCTGAAAAAGTTCAGAGTGGTTTTGAAGCGGGCCCGTTTCTTTATTACCTGCAGGGGAAAATACTACGCAGATACACCATTTGAGCAGGACTCCATAAGAATGTGCCTGACAGCAAAAAAAGACAATACGCCCTATGAACAAATGAGCTTCTTTTGACAAAATACCGCCATAAGAAGCATGTATTCCATTTTTATCCTTGTATTTGCATGCGAAATCTTACCGTGTATGTATTGACAATTTGCCGATAATTTTGTATACTGGTTAAGCCGCAGTAAAACCGGCGGAAATTTTGGGCGCATAGCTCAGCTGGGAGAGCACCTGCCTTACAAGCAGGGGGTCATAGGTTCGAGCCCTATTGTGCCCACCAAGTTATTAAGTTTTCAGCAGGAGTTGGAATTCCAAATATGAGATTTCCGGCTCCCTGCGTACTTAAAAGATAAATGGCCCGGTAGTTCAGTTGGTTAGAACGCTAGCCTGTCACGCT
>JAAYBO010000293.1 GCA_012730095.1 Clostridiaceae bacterium | reverse complement strand
TAATAGCACTGTTAGCAGCAGGGATTGCGGGGTACTTTTTTTACTTTTATAGAAAGAAGAATCAAAAAGAGATTAATGAATTGTATAAGAAAATGAAAAAATCATCGGATGAAAATGAAATTTATAATTTATTAAACACTTTAATAAAAAACTGTTTTGGAATCAGTATAAAAGCAAGCACCAGGGATGCAATCAATGAAAGGCTTGCCGGATATGGGCTGGCAATTCCCGTGCTGGAAGTTGTAGAATATTTTGAAAGTAAAGAAGCAGTACCCGACAAAAACCCTGCAATTTTAAAAAAGAAAATTAAAGATATTTACAACAAGGCACGAAAATGCCAGCCCTCCATTTAAGAGGATATTAGCGGTACAACCGGCCCGATTTATTGTATTTAGCTAATATTAAATATATAATATCAACAGAGAGGCTTCTTCAAGAGTTTATTTAAATATTTTACAGTAAAGGTCATAAATCAAAGTCTACAGTAACGTTTTATTATAGGAAGCGGATAGCGATGTCGAATAATACAAACTTAACAAGAGAACTTGCAATAAAACTGATTAGATCTCATGAAGTAGTATGCCCTAAATGCAGTAAAAGTCTATTAGTTCCAAGGTATTCTTATAAGCGCCGAAACACTGAATACAAGTGTCCCGTATGCGGTGAAATATATCATCCCTGTAAATTGATATAGATAAAAAATTAATATAGCCAATTACAAATGCAATTATTGAAAGGAAAGATTGGGGTATTTATGAAGCTTAAGGAGAAAATCGCCCTGTGCGAGGGCAAAAATTTCTGGGAAACGAGGGAATTTCCGCAATATAATATCCCATCTATGTTTATGTGCGACGGGCCGCACGGGCTGCGCAAGCAGGAGGGGGATCATAAAGATTATCTCGGTATGAACGAGTCACGGCCGGCTACCTGCTTTCCTGCGGCAGTTTCGACAGCCTGCAGTTGGGATGAGGAACTGCTTGGACAGATTGGTTCAGCTATATCAGAGGAAGCGGCCGACCAGCATGTGGGCCTGTTTCTCGGCCCCGGAGTTAACATCAAACGCAATCCTTTGTGCGGGCGGAATTTCGAATACTTTTCCGAGGATCCATACCTTACAGGAAAACTGGCAGCGAGCTTCATAAAAAACGCCCAGAAAAACGGTATCGGCACATGCCTTAAGCACTTTGCCTGCAACAACCAGGAGTTTAAGCGCCTTAGCTCCGATTCGATACTCGATGAAAGAACTCTGCGTGAGATATATCTTACACCTTTTGAAATAGCGGTACGTGACGGAAAACCAAAGACCGTAATGTGCGCCTACAATAAAATAAACGGAGTATACTGCAGCGACAATAAGGAACTGCTCACGAATATTTTGCGTGATGAGTGGGGATTTGAAGGCCTTGTTGTGACCGACTGGGGTGCGATGCATGACCGCATTGCGGCTTTTAAGGCGGGCTGTGACCTGAACATGCCCGGCGGAAGCAGCTATATGGAGCAGGAAGTTCTGGACGCTGTTGCACGGG
>JAAYBO010000292.1 GCA_012730095.1 Clostridiaceae bacterium | reverse complement strand
TTTGGCAGTTCCGGCCGATATATCGACAACAACGGGTGTTTCCTCCTCAAGCCGCTCATTCAACTGTTCACCGAGGCTGCGCAGATTATTCAGCGCGAGGCGAGAGTCGACGATATCCGTCAGCTTCTCGGCATTAAGCAGTTCCTGTGCTATCTCGGGGTTCTTAAGCAGTGTATCTACACTGGGTACATCGCTGTGCAGCAGTTCTTCCAGTGTTTGCGGCTCCGGCTTTTCTGCCGGGGCCAGAACATATTCACGGTTTGATAAATAAGAAAATGTCGAAACCGACGAAAATACTCCGCAGGCCCACATAATCCCCGCCGCTGCAATCGTTAGGACTGAGATTGAGACTAACAGTGATCGCACAGTATGGTTCTTAAACTGCGTAACCACCCAACGGAACGGTTTTTTCAAATACTCCATATCGCTACCTCCTACTTCAAATACGGACCGGCAATAATCGTGCTCTCCGGAATTAGACCTGCCGGCACACGGTCTTTTGGCGTTATCTCTCCAACTTCTCCGCCGGTTTCTTTATTATGTGTTTGTATACTATTCACATGTTTTTTGAATTATTTCGCTAACTCAGCCGCTGCCGCTTGTCTATTGATAGGTTCTCTCAAACCGGATAAACAAAGAGCCCTGGAAGGTTAAATTCCCCCAGTCACCCACCCTAAGTTCGTTATAAACCGGCTCTGGTACCATATAGTCATTCGAGTTGCCGTTCACAAACTGAAAGGTAATGGTGTTGTTTTCATTTTTCGCCGCAACAAGCACATTGTTCGCCGTCTTCCCGGACAGGACATTCTGCGTGAGCTTATTTTCGGCACCCCTCAGGGATTTAACAACAGCGAAAATGATCATCACAAAAAACAGCAGTGTACCCGCAAACACAAGGTATCCCGCAGAACTTCCCAATTTGGAAAGCTTTACGCCGATCATTGACAGTATTGAACCGACAGTAAAGACAATACCGATCAATATCGGAACGATATTGCCCGCCGCTGCCGGCTGTCCGACCAGAATGCACTCGGGTTTCTTTGGATCGTAACGAATTCCCAATACCGTTCCGACGTTGTACTTAGCCTCCGCTGCGCCCGGACCCCGTGTCCTTACCGGCATACCGTCAACCCGGTATTCAAAAACCGGATGATACTGCGTGCGGCTTTTGTTTTTACCTGCCCTGCTCGTTCTATGTATGTCAACCACGGTGGCACTGACTGGTATGCCTGACCTTTTTATCCGTATATTCCTTAGAATTTTCGCAGCCGGCATTACAATCAGCAATATCCCGGAAGCTAAAAAGATAGTCTCAAAAAGCATTTGCATTTACCTCCAAAACATTTATGCGTTGCCTGTCGTTGTCTCTTACTTGCCTTTATGCTTACGTAATTCGAAATACCGTATTACGAGCTCTGTTTTGGTGTTGACATTCAATTTCCTGTATATATTTTTGATAAAATAGTTAGCGCCTGAAACACTGATGGACGCTTTTAAAGCAATTTCTTTTGCTTTCATGCCTTCAAGCAGCATATAAAAGACTTGTTTTTCCCGCGGGGTTAATATCTTAACGGAATCAAACCCGTACTGGTTTTCATTGTCCGCCGCCATGAAAACACCCCCATTCCTTTCCAATCATACAGAAAAAAAAACAAATTTAATAGCTATCAATTATGGTAGGTAGGCATAAAAAAAGCCTCGAACAAGATCAAGGCTTTTTATACTATAACTGGTTATCTTTCAGTCAATCATTTCGAACCTGCATTATAGCCCGGAATATTAGTATATGTAGCAAATCGGGCAAATAATTCTGAACGGCTGCCAATATTGAGTTTTTTATAGAGGTTTTTGATGTGGAAATTTACAGTGCTAATGGTAATCTCCAATTTAACCGCAATCTCTTTTGCCGATTGGCCCTGCAAAAGCAGTGAGGCAACTTCTTTTTCCCGCGGTGACAGACCCAAGCCTTCCAGCATCCCTGATTGCTTGATCTTCTGCTCTGCTTCGGCCATGTCCGCCCCATAAAAATCATCGGACCATTCGGAAAAAAACAGGTGTTTGGAATAAGCGGGAGACATCATTATGAACACAATAAACACAGCACCGGAAGTCAGTGTTGCCGCCAGCGGCAGCAGCGCGGGCGCATATGACGCGAAAACCCCCGGGATTACATAGGAAAGCATGCTGATCGGCAGGATCGTAACAAGGCTCAGCTTGAAAATGCGAAAATCACCGTGCTTCTTAAAAACGCAGCCGAGAAGGTAATAAGCCGCTATATACCCTATCTGTTCGAAGCCGTGGAGGAAACGGGCCAAGCCTCGTAAAACGGAACCCTCCGGTGTAAAGTACAGTATATACGTACCAATTTCAGCGACAAAGAACAGGTTGCACATATTCCAGACACTGCGTTTAGTTATAAGCTGCAAAGCAACCGCAAGGCATACCGCCAATATGCCGACTGCTCCGTTCGCGATCATGGCATCGGGCTCCGATGCCCCGGGCAGATACGTATAAAATATCTCAACAAAGTAGTGAGCGACAAAGAAATAAAGCGT
>JAAYBO010000291.1 GCA_012730095.1 Clostridiaceae bacterium | reverse complement strand
GTCACATCGTTTGCTTTTAACTAATTAAGGAAAGACTGTAATTTTCCGATTTATTATAGGAGGGAGTAAAGAGTATGCTCAGAGTTGTAAGAGTTGAAAATGGTATAGTCAGAGGATTGCCCGCAGCGGATCCTCGTATAACGAGTTTTAAAGGAATACCGTTTGCTGCTCCGCCGGTTGGAGAGAATCGCTGGAGAGCTCCGCAGCCTGCAAAAGATTGGAACAGCGTATTCAATGCATTGGAATTCGCACCTATATCGATGCAGGAAAAGACTGTTATTGATGTGAACAATATATACACAAGGGAATGGATGGTTGATCCGGAAATTCCGATGGATGAGGATTGTCTCTACCTTAACGTATGGACACCGGCAAAAAGTACCGATGAAAAACTGCCTGTGTATGTTTGGTTTTTCGGAGGCGGGTTTCAGGTCGGACATACTGCGGAAATGGAATTTGACGGTGAACGCATAGCAAGGCGCGGTATCGTTGTAGTAACGGTTAATTACAGGCTTAACGCTTTCGGATTCTTATGCCATCCTGAAATAACATCCGAATCACCGGAAGCTCCGGCTAATTTCGGTCTGCTTGATCAGCAGGCGGGTTTACGCTGGGTGAAGCGTAATATTGCCGCATTCGGCGGAGACCCTGATAATATTACGATAGGGGGCCAATCCGCAGGCGGTGGAAGTGTATTATTACATCTTACATCTCCAAAAAATAAAGAATTATTTCAAAGGGCGATTATACTAAGCGGAGTGTTTGCTCCGCTTTATCCGAACAACCGGCTTCCGCGGCTTAATATATCTTTAAACGAAGCAGAACAGGAGGGTGTAAAATTTTTCGAGTCCCTGGGAGTTTCGTCACTTTCGGAAGCCCGTAAGCTTGATGCGGAATACATACGGGATAAAGCAGTGGAGTATAACAATCCATTTTGGCCTGTTATGGATGATATTTTTGTTGTCGGTGATCCGTTCAAACTATTTCTTGAAAATAAGCGCCTGATGGTTCCTGTGTTTTTGGGACATACGTCGAATGAGTTCTTCAGTGTTCCGGATGTGAGTAACTATGAAGAATTAAGAAATATGGCAGCCAAACTTTTCGGCGACAGCGCGGACGAATTTCTTGCACTTTGCGAAGCCCAATCGGGAAGCATAGAGGATGTACTGAAAAGGGCAAGCGTTAATACGATCGAATATGCGATACGCATAATTGCACAGGCAAATTCCGATACGGACGCAAATACACCCTTGTTTTATTATAATTTTGACGCGGAAATACCTGGTTGGGACAACCCTGGAACCTTTCACTCCGTTGACCTATGGTTCTTTTTCGAAACCCTTGCGAAATGCTGGAGGCCCTTTGTTGGGAAACACTATGATCTTTCACGCCAGATGTGTAACTACTGGGCAAACTTTATACGCTCCGGTGATCCAAACGGAACGGATTCCACCGGAGAGGAAATGCCTCATTGGGAACCTTACACTGTCGATTCACCGTACGGAATGGTGTTTGGCGATAAAGCGGAATTTATAAGAAAACAGCCCAGCGATTTGATGAAGTTTCTTGTTGGGGAATACTTTAAAAAACGCTGTTAAAGTTCGCATTCATGGATAATATTAATGCTGACTTTGCGGGAAAAAGGGGACTATAGTATGGGAAATAAAAAATTTTATAACAAAATAAAAACGTATCAGGAAAAACTGAGAGATTTTTTACAGAAGAACGCATCTAACCTGTTCATATCAAAAAGCATAAGAGCAAAACTTATACTTGCCTTTCTAATCCCTGTGGTTTTGATTATTATACTTGGTTTATTCTCCTATTCCAATACTTCCGGTACTGTAACACGACTTGCGGCTCAATCATCCGAAACGGCAATGGAAAACGGCGGTAAATATTTTACCCTATTGCTTAATACGATAAAAAACCAGGCGGAACAAATCTGTACCGATGTTGATGTGCAGAATTATTATACAAAGAAATGGAATAAGAATGATATTAATGATGCACGGCTCCAACTTGAAACTGCAAAGAAGATTAATAACAAACTGATGTCTGCTTCCGCTTTTAATCCCGATATCTCGGGAGTGATGATCCTGTCGGGTGCCGAGTCTGTTTCTTCCATTTTTGCCACTGCTGTTTATGCGGATGTAGAGAATTCCGGCTTTATAAAGGTTCTGCAGGAAAGCCCGTCAAACGGAGCATGGTTTGGATGGCACAATGAACTTGAAAGTGCGGACGAAAGCATTTCGAAGAATTATTCCCTGACATACATGAAACTGATAAGCAACCTGGCGTCCAGGGAAACGGTCGGTTTGCTTGTTATTGATGTGAAACCCGAAGTGATTAGCAATTTTGTATCCGGAATTGATATCGGAAAAAACAAGCAAATCTATATAGTAACTTCGGACGGTAAAGTTATTGTGAACGGAGAAACGGTGGAACAATCGGATATCGTTAACCAGCCTTTTTTTCAAAAGATGCAGAGAAGTTCCGAAGTCAGCGGTACACAAAGCGTTTCTTATCTGAATTCCCGGTATCTTACTTCTTACTATAAAATTGCGGATTCCGGAATTATCCTTATTGGAATGATGCCTGAGAAAGAACTTAATTCAGCCGCAAGTACGGTTATTATAATTACTGTCATTATAATGGCGGCAGCCGTTTTGATTGCTTTAGCCACCGGGTATTTTATGGCAAACAGTATGAGAAAGACGATTAACCTGATAGTGGATGCTTCTGAACAGGCAGCTTCAGGCGATCTTTCCATGAGCTTTAAATCTGAGCGGAAGGATGAATTAGGAAAACTAACCAACAGCATTAATTCAATGATATCCAGTATGCGTATGTTAATTGAACAAACGAAGAATGTATCGGAAAAAGTATCTTCTTCCGCTAATGTCGTATCTTCCACGTCGGGACATGTTTCTTCCATTTTTAATGAAATATCAAGGGCTATTCAGGAGATAACTTCGGGTGCCGCCGCTCAGGCTGAAGATGCGGAAAACGGGGTTAAGACAATTAATGAGCTTGCTGATAAAATTAATGACGTGGTATATAACATTGAAGAGATGAATGATTTGGCAAATGACACAACAAAAATGACAGCCGTGGGTTTATCTTCGATTAATGAGCTTGAAGCTAAAGCAAATGAAACAACAGCGATATCAAGAGAAATCATTGATTATATCCAGGAGCTTAACAACCATTCCAAATCTATTGGCAAAATAATCAAGGTAATTGGAAATATTGCGGATCAAACAAATCTCCTTGCACTTAATGCTGCGATAGAGGCGGCAAGAGCAGGCAGTATGGGACGCGGATTTGCAGTAGTTGCCGATGAGGTCAGAAAGCTCGCCGAACAGTCCATGATTGCGGCACGGGATATCTCTTCGATTATCAGGAATACTCAGGATATGACTGCAAAAACTGTTGAAAAAGCCGCTGAAACGGAAATTATTATAGGTACGCAGAATAAGGCCGTAAAAGAAGCGATTGATATATTTGAAAAGATCAACAGTTCAATGGATAATCTTTCCGGAAAGATTGAACAGATTATTAAGCTAATTATGGAAATGGAGAAAAACAAAAATCATACGATTACATCGATACAAAATATTTCAGCCGTATCCGAAGAAACAGCCGCTTCCGCTGAGGAAGTTACCGCATCTACTCAGGAACAAACGGTTATTATTGAGGAGCTTGCTTCTAAAGCTGACGAATTAAAACAGGCGGCGTTCGATTTACAAAAAAGCATAAAAAGATTTAAGCTGAATTGACGGTAAATAAGTGAACGGTATAACGCCTTAACTTATATATTTATATTCATCCGGTACAAATTTTTACCGCTGCCAAAGCGGTGTACCGGATTTTATTATGCTCTAATTTCGAATGCCATTTTCTTAGGTATAAAAAAGAAAAAAATGTTGTTGACACAGGAATAAAAAAGTGTAATAATAAAGTTCAGTTTATCTGAAAGTTTAGTATAATTAAACAAAATGTTTTTTAGTGTTAGTAATGGTTTAAATATACTAAACTTGGTTTGGGCTTTTTAAACTGGTTGTTAACCGGTAAAAACGGAGGGAATTATGCAGATCGGAAACAAAATTAAACGGTTAAGGCTCGAATACGGTTTAACACAGGAAGAACTGGCAGACAGGTGTGAATTGACAAAAGGCTATATATCACAATTGGAAAGAGATTTGACATCTCCTTCGATTGCCACACTGAAGGATATTTTAGATTGTCTTGGCAGCAGTATTCCGGAATTTTTCAACGAGCAAAAAACGGATCAGATTGTTTTCAAAGCGAAAGATATTTTTGTAAAAGATGTTGAGGATAAAGGCTATAGAATCAAGTGGATTGTCCCGAATGCCCAAAAAATGGAGATGGAACCGATTATTCTTGAGCTTATGGAAAATGGTGAAGTTGACGAAGATAATCCGCATCAAGGTGAGGAATTTGGCTACGTATTATCAGGAAGTATTATATTAACCGTCGGAAAGGAACGGCATAAGGTAAAAAAAGGTGAATGCTTTCATTATAAAACGAATTATCCACACAGCATTAAGAATTTCGGGAAAAAGCAGGCTCAGGTTTTGTGGATATCCACGCCGCCAAACTTTTAAGTCCAAAAACTTGTAATATGCGTAACTTATTGTTTTGCAGCAAATGATATAGAATAACATAGTACAGTAGGGGGTGTTTTTTATTGAGCCAAAAAATCATTGAGCTTAAAAATCTGACCAAAAGTTACGACGGCACTAAAGTCGTGAATAATATAAATTTGTTCATACGGGAAAATGAGTTTGTAACGCTTCTTGGCCCAAGTGGGTGCGGAAAGACAACGACCCTGCGAATGATAGGCGGTTTTGAGAACCCGGACACAGGCGATATATTTTTTGAAGGGAACAGAATAAATGACCTTCCGCCGTATAAACGCAATATTAATACAATTTTTCAGAGATATGCGTTGTTTACTCATATGAATGTTTATGAAAACATAGCATTCGGCCTTCGCATTAAAAAAACACCAAGAGATGAAATGGATAGAAAAATAAAAAAAATGCTGAAACTTGTGGAACTTGAAGGATTTGAAAAAAGGCATGTAGATTCGCTGAGCGGAGGACAGCAGCAGCGCGTTGCAATTGCACGCGCCCTTGTTAACGAACCAAAGGTGCTGCTTCTTGATGAACCGCTTGCCGCGCTTGATCTTAAACTCAGAAAGGAAATGCAGATTGAGCTTAGCGATATGCAGAAAAACATTGGTATCACTTTTATATACGTAACGCATGACCAGGAAGAAGCTCTTACAATGTCCGACACTGTTGTTGTAATGAATAACGGCTTGATCCAGCAGGTTGGAAGCCCCGTGGATATATATAACGAGCCGGAAAACAGGTTTGTGGCGGACTTTATTGGTGAAAGCAATATTCTTGAAGGCATAATGATTGAAGATTTCCTTGTGGAATTCGCCGGCAAAAAGTTTAATTGTGTCGATAAGGGTTTTCAGCACAATGAACCCGTTGATGTTGTTATAAGACCCGAGGATATTGATGTAACAGAACCAGAGGATGGACATATCCGGGGAATTGTGATCTCGGTTGTTTTTAAAGGTGTTCATTATGAAATGCTTGTAGAAAGCAATGATTTTGAATATATGATAAACAGTACCGATATGCAGGAAATTGGCAGTGAAGTTGGGCTTAGTTTTGGGCCTGAAGATATTCATGTTATGAAAAGAGGGTAACAGCGTTGAAAAACAGAGCTAAATTGCTAGCATATCCATATATATTATGGATGGCCATTTTTATAGTAATTCCGCTGCTGCTAGTATTTTTCTACAGCGTTACAAGCGGTAACATACATGAGCCAAAATCGCTTTCTTTTACACTGGAGCATTATTCCAAATTCTTTGATATGCTGTACCTGAATGTTATCTGGAAATCGTTCAGACTTGCGGTAATATCAACTGTTTTGTGTTTATTAATGGGATATCCGGTTGCTTTTGTAATTTCACAATCCAAGCAGCATCATAGAAACCTGCTGCTGCTTTTTTTCCTGCTGCCAATCTGGATGAATTTTCTTCTCAGGACATATGCATGGATGGCAATTTTATCCCCTAACGGGTTTTTAAACAAAGCCCTTGAGTTATTAGGTCTTCCGCCTATTGAAATAATGCCGGGCCAGACTGCGGTTGTTTTAGGGATGGTGTATAATTTTCTGCCATTCATGGTGCTTCCTATATATACGGTACTTTCAAAAATAGACAAAAATGTACTGGAGGCGGCAATGGATCTTGGAGCAAACCGGGTTATCACTTTTATAAAGGTAATACTGCCCCTCAGCGTACCGGGGATAATAACCGGAATTACGATGGTTTTTATGCCGGCCGTCAGTACATTTGTTATTTCCAGGCTTTTAGGCGGTGGCAAGGAGCTTTTGATTGGAAATTTAATCGAGCAGCAGTTTACTATATATAGAGACTGGCATTTTGGTTCCGCCCTTTCCATAATCCTTATGATTATGATTCTTGTTTCAATGGCGGTAATGTCGAAAGTTGATAAAAACAGCGAGGAAGGGAGGGCGTCAATGTGGTAGGAAAATTAATTAAGCGTGCATATATTGGTTTCATTTTTCTGTTTCTTTACGCTCCGATCCTTGTTTTAATTGTTTACAGCTTTAACGAATCAAAATCAAGGGGTCAGTGGGGAGGATTTACACTGAAATGGTACGGCGAGCTTTTCAGGGATCCGGATATAATTAAAGCCTTATACTATACTTTTATTGTTGCCCTTTTATCGTCGCTGATATCGACCGTAATCGGCACTTTTGCCGCGATAGGAATCCATAACATGGGTTTGTTCGGGAAAAAGGCTGTTTTAAACATTAACTATCTTCCGGTTTTAAACCCCGACATTGTTACCGGCGTGGCTCTTATGACTCTGTTTATATCGGTTAATATGCGCCTTGGGTTTCTTACAATGCTTATATCCCATGTTATGTTTAATATTCCGTACGTCATTTTATCGGTACTACCTAAGCTCAGACAGATGAACCGTCATATGGCCGAAGCTGCGCTGGATCTCGGCGCCACGCCATTTTATGCGATGCGAAAGGTAATTATTCCGGAAATAATGCCCGGGGTTGTAACAGGAGCTCTAATGGCATTTACATTGTCGGTTGATGATTTTGTTATAAGTTTTTTCAATACAGGTTCCGGTGTTACAAATCTGTCGATAGTTATTTACTCGATGGCAAGAAGAGGAATAAAACCATCAATAAATGCTCTCAGCACGATAATGCTGTTAACCGTGGCAGTGTTGCTGCTGGTCATAAATAAAAGAACCGCAAAAGGAGATGAGTTGATACCATGAAAAAAAGATTTATTATTATTTTTTCGTTAGCCGCGGCGCTTATGTTTACCTTCTTTACAGGATGCGAAAAAAACAAAGTTGTGCTTAATGTTTACAACTGGGGAGATTATATAGATAAAAGCCTTATTGCAAACTTTGAGAAAGAAACCGGTATAAAGATTAACTATGAGATGTTTGAAACAAACGAGCATATGATGGCTAAGCTTGAAACCGGCGGTACAAATTATGATTTGATTTTTCCTTCGGATTATTTAATAGAGGAAATGATAAAAAAGGATATGCTCCAGAAAATAAACTTTGAAAATATTCCGAACTTTAAGTACATTGACGACAGGTTTAAAAACATGGAATATGATCCGCAGAACGAATACACTGTGCCATATTTCTGGGGAACACTTGGGATTTTATACAATACCGAAATGGTAACAGAACCCGTAAATAGCTGGGATATTCTGTGGGATGAAAAATATGCCGGGCAGATACTTATGCTTGACAGCATGAGAGATACGATCGGTGTGGCGCTGAAAAGGCTCGGATATTCGGTAAACTCAACTAACCCTCAGGAAATCGAGCAGGCTAAGAACTCATTAATACAACAAAAGAAAATGGTTAACGGATATTATGTGGATGAAATCGTAGATATGATGATAAACGGTGATGCGGCCATTGCATTGAATTGGTCGGGAGCTGCGATGGATATTTACTGGCAGGAAGTTGATTATATAGAATACGCTGTTCCTGAAGAAGGTGCAAACCTTTGGTTTGACTGTATGGTTATTCCAAAAACAAGCAATAACAAGAAAGAAGCCGAAATGTTTATCAATTTTTTGCTTGACCCGGAAAACGCTTATCAAAATACTGAGTTTGTCGGTTACTCATCGCCTAATAAGGCCGCGCTGGAGATGTTGAGGGCTGAAAACCCTGAAGTGTTTGAAATGGCGGCGTATATGCCCTCCGACGAAATCCTGGAGCGATGCGAGGTTTTCAAAGATCTTGGAAGCGCAAAAGAACTGTATAACCAGGCCTGGATGGAAATATCCGCACAGTAGGCACCAATGGCGGAGATGCAGCTTTATTTCGGTCAGTAACCATCCGTAATAAGATAAAGGAGCTTAGAATTATGGATGCAGACAGGATAAAACAGTTTTTAAGGAGAGAAGAAGGCCCAAAGCTCGACTTTAAGCAAATCCTTCGTCTGAATACCGAAAGTGAAAAAAAGGAAATAACTAAAGATGTTATTGCCATTGCTAACTCGCGGGGCGGAAGGGGATATATTCTTTATGGTGTTGAGGATAAGACAAAAAGAATAATTGGAGTGGATCCGGGGAGGTTCGGCGAGGAACAGATACAACAAATCATATATAACCGCAGTGATCCGCCGGTTCCGGTAAGGGTTGATTTTGTCGAATATGAAGGAGTGACGCTTGCGGTTATCACTGTTTTTAAAAGCCGCCACAGACCGCATCAAATGCTCCAAACCGGCGCGTTTTATATACGCAGGGGTTCGACAACCGATATAGCCAGAAGAAGCGAAATCGCGGGAATGATGCAGGAAAACGGGCTTAAGTCTTATGAGACCGTTCCGCTGGTTAGGGCGACAATGGATGATTTGGATAAAAACCTTCTCCATAGCTATTTAAAAAATCTGCAGGTTGAAAGTGAAAACCCGGATCTTATACTTATGGAAGCGCTTGGATTTATCGCGGAAACAGATAATTGTATATATAATCCTACAATAGGTGCTATGCTTTTATTTGGCAAAAACCCTTCCGTTTTTTTGCCTCACTGCTATATTAAAATACTTTACGGAGATAAGGTTTGTTATATTAACGGAAACATTTTTGAAATGATTAAAAAGTCTTCAGCCTGTATCAGTGAAATAATTAATGATAGCCTGTACCCTTTTGAAGCCTTTGAAGAGGCGCTGGCGAACGCAATACTGCACCGGGATTATCTTGACATAGGAAGAGGGATCAATATTGAAGTAAAGGATAATTATATTGAAATAAGTAATCCCGGAGCGTTGATTGCAGGCAACAGCGTCATGAAATACATGCGTGATAAAAACCCGGACAGGCGTAATCCGTGGTTGTATCAAAGGCTTCTGATAATGGATCATAACAAGTGTTTTCTTAATGCCGGAACAGGTATGTCCAGAATAAAGAAAGCTTTTGCCGGAAGGGGAAGTGTTAAATTTATCAATATCGGTTCAAGAAACCTGTTTAAGGTTATACTTCCGTTATAAAAACAATTTCTTCCGCCTCAAAAATGACCCCGACATCCACAGGCAGCGAGCATCAGTTACCAAAACAGGCGTCGGGTTAAATCCTGTACCTGCACATTAGACGTGTTTCTTGCAATAAATTTAAATTCGTCATAGAATATATCCGAAGTAATGCAAAAAATAAACGGATTACGGCGGTTGAAAAGTATAGAATGAAAAGACGAGAGCTTTTTCCGTTAATCAGTGCGCTTGAAGAGATGATCGAAAAAAACAAAATAATGATGCATATGCCCGGCCATAAGGGAGGAAAGGGGTTTTCCGAGTCATTTAAGGATAACCTGTTAAGGTTTGATCTTACCGAACTGCCGGGCCTGGATAACCTGCACCATCCATCGGATGTAATTGATAAAAGCATGGATGCGTGCGCGAAAGAATTCGGAGCAATAAAATCCTTCTTCCTTTTGAACGGTTCTACTTCAGGGATACATGCGATGCTGCTTGGAAGCTTTAAAAAAGGCGACAGGGTGTTAGTATCAAGAAATTGCCATTATTCGGTTATAAACGGCCTTATTTTGTTTGGACTCCAGCCTGTATTTGTAATGCCGCGGTATAATGAAAAATGGAAGTTGGTTATTCCCTCAAATATTGAGGAATGGGAAAAAGCTCTATATAAAAACCCAGATGTAAAAGGTGCTGTTGTTACATCTCCGGATTATTACGGTTTTTGTGCTCCGATTGCGGAGCTGTCTGAAATCATGCATGCTTCTGGTAAATTGCTCCTTGT
>JAAYBO010000290.1 GCA_012730095.1 Clostridiaceae bacterium | reverse complement strand
TAAAAAAGAGCTTACGGGTTCAATAAAACCCGGTTCCTTTGACAGGAAAAAAGGAACGCGAAGCCGCTATGAAATGATGCTGATAGCTTTATTAAGCCGGGAAAATCATTTGTTTCAGACAGTTATAAAAAGGTATCCGGTAACATGTTTCAGCGAAGGAAGCATACGGGAAATAGCAAATATTTTGTATCGTAAGCTGTCAGAAGGAAATGATTTTCTACTGGAGGAATTTATAACAAAGCTTAATTCCGGCATAGCATCTGAAATTGTTCATATGGTAAGAACCTCATGTAATTTTGATAAACCGGAAAAAGCAATGGATGACATAATTACAAAATTAGAAGTAATAAAACTTGAAGAAGAAAAAAAGGATATTTTGATGCATTTGAAGAATATTACCGATATGGACGAAAAAAAGCAATTGGAGATCAAGCTGCAATCAGTAATAGAAAAAATACGAATTAGTAACGAGAAACGATAACGCAACAATTGATGAGAGGTGAAATATATAGATATGGCAGAAAAAGAAAAGAAGATAAACATTTCGTCTGCCGGGACTACCGCAACTGATGAGAAATTTGTCAATAAGGATAATAAAAAGGCACCAAAAAAAGATGCTGCCGCTATTTTGCGTGATTTGGCTAACGATGGAAAATCTAAAGGCGTGTTAACTTATAAAGAAGTCATGGATGCTTTTGAAAAGATTGAAATGCCTCCGGAGCAAATTGAGAAAATATACGATACGCTTGAGCATATGGGAATAGAGGTCGTACCTGAGATTGATGATGAACTGGATGAAGTCAGTGCCGACGAAGATCCTGAATTAAGCATACCAGAAGGTGTTACAGTTGACGACCCCGTAAGAATGTATTTAAAGGAAATAGGTAAAGTTCCGCTTCTTACTCCAGAAGAGGAAGTTGAACTTGCAAAGAGGATGGAAGCCGGTGAAGAAGAACCTAAAAAGCGTCTTGCTGAAGCAAATTTGCGCCTTGTTGTAAGTATAGCGAAAAGGTATGTAGGCCGCGGAATGCTGTTTCTTGATTTAATCCAGGAAGGTAATCTTGGGCTTATAAAAGCTGTTGAGAAATTTGATTATAAAAAAGGTTTTAAATTCAGCACTTACGCTACATGGTGGATACGTCAGGCAATTACCCGGGCAATTGCCGATCAGGCAAGAACAATACGTATACCTGTGCATATGGTTGAGACAATTAACAAGCTCATACGTGTGTCACGCCAGCTTCTTCAGGAGCTTGGCAGAGAACCGCTGCCTGAGGAAATTGCAAAAGAAATGGGAATGTCCGAGGATAAGGTAAGAGAGATAATGAAAATCTCACAGGAGCCGGTTTCCCTTGAAACCCCTATCGGGGAAGAGGAAGACAGCCATCTTGGAGACTTCATACCCGATGATGATGCTCCCGCTCCCGCCGAATCAGCCGCGTTTACGCTGCTTAAGGAACAGCTTATTGATGTACTTGATACCCTTACTCCTCGTGAGGAAAAAGTTTTACGCCTCAGATTCGGCCTTGATGACGGAAGAGCGCGAACCCTTGAGGAAGTGGGAAAGGAATTCAATGTAACACGTGAAAGGATTAGACAGATAGAAGCAAAAGCGTTAAGAAAGCTTCGCCATCCAAGCAGAAGCAAAAAACTGAAGGATTACCTTGACTAGATTAAAACAAGAAATATATACTAGCACCTGAATGCCCCCCATACAGTATATTAAATGTATGGGGGTATTTTTATGCGAAGGTATATGGAACCAAGATATGTTCCTTACCTGAGAACAAGACATATCCGTCCTCGGAGTTCATATTTTCCGCGTTTTGTTATTATAGCAAGGCTTGCTGTGTTTGTTATATGTTTTGTTGTTTTTATAAGCAGCGCTGCCGTAAAATTTTATAAGGCATTGGAGAATACCGGCAACCAAAAAGCAATACAACTGGTTAATGAATGCATTGATAACAGTATTCTGTCAGTAAGTGTAAAATATCCGGTAAATGGTTTTTTTAAAGTTGAAAAATCAAATAAAGGCGGAGTAGCATCGGTTGAAACTTCCGCAGTAAACATAAATAATTATGTGGCATTCGTCTGTGATAATATAAATGATGAGATTTCGAAAAAACAGAACCAAAAAATTGAAATTCCAATTCATGAAATAACCGGCCGAAGTTTTCTTGTACCGTCAGGTCTGTCAATTCCGATAAGGATTGAGCCTGTCGGAACGGTTACAGTGAAGCCGGAATCGGTATTTGAATACAATGAAATGAACAAGATTGTACACAGGCTGAATATGAAAGTGAATATAAGGATAAAAATATTATTTCCGATCATCTACAGGGAAGAAGAGATAACAAGGGATATTCTGATATCGGAAATAATAATAATTTAACCAGTCAAAGATATCCCACGCTGCTGTTAAAAAATAACCGCTAATTCGCTCTTGACATTTCTAATTAATTGGAGGAAAATTCAAATACAAGTTTTAAGCGGCAATAGCTGAGTAACACGCCATAAACGGGGAAAATTATTTATTGTTCATAAATTACTGCTTGAACTATTGTCAATAACGGAAACAAGATCTTCATTTGAAAGAGCTATATAGTCCGGATAATTTGATCATTAATTTTGGTTACGGGAGGAAAAAAATGTCGGATACAATTGTTGCAAATGTTATGCAAAAAATGGTAGAATATTTTCGTGGTGATTCCAAGCGTATACAACACGCAATTAAAGTCTATTCACTGGCAAGGAATATTGCCATGTTGTCGAACTTAAAAAGGGACAAGCTGATTGTACTTGAAATAACGGCTCTTCTTCACGACATCGGCATTTTGGAAAGTGAGCGGAAATACAATTCTACAGCGGGGCATTATCAGGAAATGGAAGGGGCGCCGATTGCAAGAAACCTGCTTAAAGATATGCCCCTTGAACAGGATGATATTGATAGAATTTGTTATATGGTTGGACATCATCATAGCTATCACGTTATCGACGATATTGATTTTCAGATTCTAATAGAATCGGATTTTCTTGTTAACCTGCATGAACACGCGATTGATAATGAAGGCATAATAAAAATACGTGAACAATACTTCAAAACACCTGTTGGAAAGCAATTCCTTGACGCTATGTACGACCTGTAATAATTTATATATTTTAATATTCTATGGAGGTAAACTCATGCCTCAGATTAATATGATAATTGCAGGCCGGGATGAAGAATATATAATAAACCTGGCTAACTGGTTCAGGGAAAACAAGCCGCAGCAGTTTCGCGTATCTGTATTCACTGAAAAAGAGAGCCTTGCGAACTTTTTACTGAACGAAGATGAAATACCGGATGTAATTTTGGCGGAAGAAGCTATTTTATGCTCCGATATTGAAAAGAACAATAATATTATTATTCTTGGAGAATCCTGCGGCGAAAAATACAGCGAACATATTGAGAAATATCAGCCTGCTCCCGGTATTGCGT
>JAAYBO010000289.1 GCA_012730095.1 Clostridiaceae bacterium | reverse complement strand
GACAATGCGTATATAGAGTCGTTGAAATCTCTTAAAGTAACGGAGATTGATCAAAATATCAAGGATAAATGCGGTATTGTGTATACACCGCTGCATGGTTCCGGAAATATACCGGTTCGAAGAATATTAAAAGAAGCGGGCTTTAATAGTGTGTATGTCGTGCCCGAGCAGGAAATGCCCGATCCCGATTTCCCGACCGTAAAATACCCGAATCCTGAAGACAGGGATGTTTTTGATCTGGCTATATCGATTGCACAAAAAAAGGATATTGAACTTATAATAGGCACCGATCCCGATTGTGACAGGGTGGGGGTAGTTATAAGAAACCGCAGGGGCGAATACGCGCCGCTGACAGGTAATCAAATAGGATGTCTGCTTCTTGAATACATTTTGTCGAATTTGAAGCAAAGAAACGCTATACCCCCGAATGGCTTTGTTGTGAAAACAATTGTTACTACAGACCTTGCAAAAAAAATAGCGGATGCATACAGCGTAAATATTGTTGAAGTACTGACAGGATTCAAGTTTATTGGAGAACAAATTCTTATTCGCGACGAGCTTGGAGACGAGAAATTCATTTTTGGCTTTGAAGAAAGCTATGGCTATCTGGCCGGGACATTCGTTCGTGACAAGGATGCGGTTGTCGCTTCGATGCTGATCGCGGAAATGTTCGCATGGTATAAATCACGCGGAATGACGCTTTATGATGGCCTTGTTGAATTGTTTGAGAAATACGGCTATGAAAAGGAAGCTCTTGATTCATTCACCCTAAAAGGAAAGGAAGGCATCGAAAAGATTAAAAGGGCAATGAAGCTGTTAAGAGATCAGAAGTGTTCGAATTTCGGCAGCGTGGAAATAAAGGCAATTCGTGATTATGAAAAGGGAATCCGGGTGGAAATTAAAAACAAAAACGAGCGGCCCCTTGGACTTCCTTCTGCCGACGTGCTCTATTATGAAACAGTGAATGGGCATTGGTTTTGTATAAGACCTTCCGGAACAGAACCAAAAATAAAAATATATTACGGTGTATCGGGAAAATCCGACCGCTCTTCCGCTGAATCACTGAAAAACTTGAAAACACAAGTGCTTTCAATAATTAAGCCCATGTTTGAATAATAAGATTAAAACGGCGAATGTTATATAGAAAAATATCAACCATCATGCGTATGTCCGATATAATACTTGCTGAATATTATAATTGATAATATGAAAAGGTTTATTGTATGAGTGCATTAAAGGCCAGAATAAACTATATTGCCGAGTTTTCAGACAAAAAACTTGAAACAGAGTTTTTTAATCAATACATAGGAAAAGCTATTCGGTATATCAGACCGATTATGCTGTGTTTTGGCATTCTTAATACGTTATTTATTATTCCCGACTATTTCTTTATTGAAAATCCCACCGCATTTATACAGGCAGCGGTTGGCAGGGTAATTCTTTTTATACTGGTGTTAGCGTTATTCTTTGGAATAAAACGGACGGATAATTACAGAAGGTTTGCAGTTTGGATTACATTAGGTGAAACAGCGGTTATTATTCTGTTTTTTTATGTTTTGAACTGCTATGAAACTCCTGATTTTTTAATACAGGCTTTTGGTGTAATGGTTATTCTCATTGTATTGTGTATGGTGCCGAACCGCTGGATCTACTCAATGGGAATGTCGGTTTTTACAAGCACCGGTTTTCTTATTTTATCTAAACTGCTGATAAAAAATATTGAAGCCCGTCAGTTCTTAGCCGGTACGGTTTATATCTGGATTGTAATCGTATTGTCCGCAATTCTGTCACTTCGAAGCAACTACATCGAAAGAGTATGGTATTTAAACAATAAGGAACTTACGAGGCTTTCAATGACAGACCCGCTTTCCGGCGCGTTTAACAGAATAAAAATCAATGAAGAAATGAAAAAATGGACAGAGTATTCAAAAAGATATAATGCTGATTTTTCAATTGCCATCATAGATTTTGATGATTTTAAAGGAATTAACGACAACTACGGCCATCTTGTCGGCGATAAGATTATTGTTGAGTTTGTGTCTCTAATTAATAAAAAGATCAGAAAATGCGACATATTTGCACGCTGGGGAGGCGAAGAATTTATACTTCTTCTACCTAATACAAATATTAAACAGGCTGTTGAATTAACGGAAAGGATACGAAAGAGCATAGAAAACCATGATTTTTGTATTCCTAATAATATAACATGCAGTATAGGAGTTGCTCAAATGACCGCTGACGATGATGAAACAACTATTTTAAGAAAAGTGGACAATGTCCTGTATGCTGCTAAAAAAGCAGGTAAAAATACGGTCGTATGGTTATAAACAAATTTTGACAAGGATTTTTCTTTATGCTAAAATACCTACAACAATAATAAATAAATTGCTGAATATTCAGCAGCAGACTCATTTAATACTCGGCCGGCCGAATAAAAAGAAAGATGGCCTGTATAGCTTATTATTTCTGATTCGTTCGGTGCCCTTAACAGGATTACCACATTCCCTGTCTTATTAATTAGCTATATAAGTAGGCCGATAAATATATTAGATTATTTTACTTTATTTGTCTTGTTGGGAGGGCAGCTGTAGGTGCGGAGGGTTTCCCTGGATAAAATTCGGGCCGGTGCGATACTTGCGAAAACAATAATAACCATCGACGGAAAAGTATTGCTCGCTTCCGGAATGGAACTCACAGAAGAATACATAAGGAAACTTCAGGCCAATGGGATTAGTGAAATATACATTGAAGATGAAATATCAAAGGATATACATGTACCTGAGGTTGTACGGGAAGAGATTGTTAACGAAGCCAAACAAATGGTAAAGGTAATGATGACAAAGCCGTCCATAAAAACAAGCATCGACGGGCGGCAGGTCATGGAGATCGTTGATAAGATAATATCCAGTATATTAGCGAACAAAGATATAATTGCGAACCTCTGCGATATAAGATCTGTAGATGATTATACGTTTTCCCATAGTGTCAATGTCTGTATCCTTTCACTGATTATAGGAATTGGTCTTGGCTACAACGGAGATAAGCTCCGTGAACTCGGTGTCGGCTCAATTCTGCATGATATTGGCAAGGTAATGGTTCCTAACCATATTCTAAAAAAACCATATCAACTTACTTCGGAAGAATTTGAGGAAATAAAAAAGCATGCGTATTATGGATATGAAATACTAAAAAATACTAACGGTATCAGTATGGTAGCTTCATATATTGCTCTTGGGCACCATGAACGCATTGATGGAAGCGGTTATCCATATCAGCTGAAAGAGGAAAATATACATAAAGCCGCCAGAATAGTTGCAGTTTCCGATGTTTATGACGCGCTAACGTCTGACAGGATTTACAGAAAAAAACTTATGTCTCATGAAGTTATTGATTATATTACTTCTCTCGGTTCACATCACTTTGATCAGGAAGTTGTTGACGTATTTATTCGCTATATAGCATATTACCCCGTTGGAACGGCTGTAATTCTTAATACAGGAGAAAAAGGACTGGTTTCTAAATATAACAAAAAATATCCTACAAGGCCAACCGTCAGAGTGGTTATGGGAAATGACGGAAAAATGCTTCCGAAGCAAAAGGAAGTTGATATGACTCAAAATCTTGAATACCGAATTATCGACATTTGGGATATTTAGCATTAAGACGGGTATCGCCTTTCTTCCATGTTTTAAAACCAGAATATTACGGAGGGGAAAAATGAGATTTAATGGAATTCCAATAAAGGATTTGAAGCAGGATGAAAATATCAACGGCATCTATATACTTCGAAGGAAAGAATTAAAAGAGGCTTCGAATAAAAAATTCTATCTTGATTTAACCTTTTCTGATAACACCGGGGAAATTAACGGAAAGCTCTGGGATGTAACCGAGGACATTTTTCTTAGTATGCCACTGAACATGCTTTATTATGTTAATGCGCGAGTAGACTGTTGGAAAGAAAATATGCAGCTTAACATACAAAAAATTCGCCTTGCAGACCCTGACGACCAGAAAAAAATTGACAAGTTTGTGCCCTCAGCGCCTATATCGCCCGAGATCATGCTAAAAGAGGTTTACTCGTATTCGAACAGGATTCAGCATGACGAAATAAGGCGGCTTGTTACAAAAATGCTAAAGGATAAAGAAGACAGGCTGAGGTATTATCCCGCAGCTCGTTCACTGCATCATTCGATTAGAGGCGGTCTGCTGTACCACCTTTATAGGATGCTGCACTTATCGGAAAAAATTAAACAGGTATATGAAAATGTGAATCCGGATTTATTATATGCCGGTATATTGCTGCATGATCTGGCGAAAATAGGAGAGCTTGATTCCAACGTTCTTGGTTTTTCCGAATACTCCAAAGAAGGGCAGCTTCTTGGCCATTTGGTTATGGGAGTAAAGGAGATTGAGAATGCCGGTAAAAGTCTTGGCATTTCCGAAGAAGTAATGCTTGTATTGCAGCATATGGTGGCATCGCACCATTATGAACCGGAATACGGCAGTCCGAAAAAACCAATGATTCTTGAAGCGGAATTGCTGCATTATATTGATTTAATTGATGCACGAGTATATGATTATGAAAACGCGTTAAAGAATGTTGAAAAGGGTGCTTTTTCAGAACCCGTCTGGTCCCTTGACAGAAGAAGACTGTACAAGACAATCTTATAATTGCCACTGTTTAGATGTTCAATAAACTATTGTTCAATAACGGAAACTATAGCGAAAATGCAGCTTAGAGCTATATAGTCAGAGCGAGGATAAGCAAGTCGACTGTTTGAGCAAAAATGCTGCATACAAAAATTTTTCAAAAGCATTTTATCACACGCTGCCTTTCAATGTAATTCCCGCGGGTCCTGCTTCGGGTGTTGACAATTTCTTTAATTGTTTAAATGTGTTTTGTATGGTAAAATAAATAATAGTAGATTCACTGCAACTTATCGATTCGTTTTTAAGAGTAAATCATCATTAGGCGTTATACAGGAAAAGATTATATGTTTTTTACTTATAATAAAGCATATAATTATTATTAGTTGTTACTATACCGGAAGTTTTTTACTGAAGCGGATCTGAGACAGGTTTCAGTTTGTTATTTTCACTGGAGGGAGGGGTGTCCTATTTTCGGAGTGGAATACATGCCCTATGTATGGCTTGGGCTTATGGTGTTATTAATAGTAGTCGAAGCAGCTACTATGGGTCTTACAACAATCTGGTTCGCTATAGGCGCACTGTTTGCTTTTCTTGTTTCTTTAACACATGTTCATCCGTTGGTTCAGTTTGGTGTTTTTTTGGTATCATCAATAATACTGCTTTATTATACCAGGCCGCTTGCGAAAAAATATCTTAAAGTAGGAAGTCATGCAACGAATGTCGACAGTTTTATCGGACGCGAAGGTGTTGTTATCAAACCTGTAGAAAAGTACAGCACGGGCCAGGTAAAGGTTTGGGGACAAATCTGGACGGCTGTATCGGAAAATGGAGAAGTAATACCTCAGGACTCCCGGATACGCGTAAAAGCTGTAGAAGGAGTCAAGCTGGTTGTAGAAGCTATTGAGGACACAAATATCGGAGCCGGTGAATAATAGAAAGGAAGGGTGTATTAAATGATTTGGGCAGTAATTGTATTGGTTTTTATTATTATCATTCTCATTATTCAGAATATAAGGGTTGTACCCCAGGCACAT
>JAAYBO010000288.1 GCA_012730095.1 Clostridiaceae bacterium | reverse complement strand
TCACCCGCGTTAAGCGCCGCAATCAAAGCGTCAAAAGTAGCCAACAGCCCGCTTGTATCTCCCGCCGAGGCGTCTGCCTCATTATTAAACAAATCGCTTCCCGTAACATTTATATGTATATCGTCCCCTATTCCTATTTCGAAATGTATTTGCTCACTGTTCGAAATATCTATAAGAAATACGCCGTTATCGTCCATCAACGCCTTATCGGTTTTAAAGCCTGAAAAGATGTAGCGCCCGGCATATGTGGTATTGGCTAAATGTACCATTTGAACCTTTAGCTGTTCCATCTCCTGTTTTATCTTTTCCAAATCCTCGGGTGTGTTCGTTCCATTGCCCGCCTGCACCGCAAGCTCCCTTGCCCTGTGCATAACATCGTTCATTTGCCCAAGTGTTGTTTCGGTTATGTCCATCCACGAATTTGCATCATCGACATTCCTTTTATACTGCTGTATTTCCGCCACATCGGTCCGAAGCTTCAAAGCGCGCGACGCGACAATCGGATCGTCCGACGGAAGGCTTATCTTTTTTCCGGTTGCAAGCTGGTTCTGGTACTTATTCATCCGGTTCAGGTTATTATTCAGATTATTCAGCATGTTGTTAATAAGCATATTATTCGTAATTCTCATATTCTCACTCCGTTCGATAATACATTAATGACAATAGGTTATCGAAATTAAAGCCCGAGCCCGTTCACAAGGATATCCAGAATTTCTGAATAGGTCTGGATCATTTTAGCCGCGGCGTTATAGGCATGCTGATATCTCACAAGGTTGCCCATCTCTTCGTCTATTGATACACCTGATACCGACTGCCGGCGGGCATCAATCTGGTTTGTCATAATTCTCTGGTTGTCAAGATGTGCTTTTGCCTGCTGCCCGTCAACCCCCATTGTCGAAATTATAGTTTTTATATAATCTTCAGGGCCTCCTTCCATGAACATGTACGTATTATGCCTCATATTCAGTATCGAGCGCAGATTTTCTATGTTTCCGACCTGTCCCGGCGTATCTGTCGTACAAATGCTATTCGAAGGATCGTCATGGATCTCGCTGCTTATCGAAAAGTTTTTTGCGGTAATCTGGCTGTACATTATATAGTAATAATCCGGATCCGTGGAATCAACACCCGCTCCCGCTGCGAAAGATGCACTGTCCATTGGGTTTCCATATTCGTCAAGCATTGTGAAAAACCGTATGCCGGCCGGTTCGGTTTCATCACCTGTTGAGTTTAGCCGGTATCCGTCCACATGCCCGTTTACCTTATCAAGAATCCCGTCTCCGTCTATATCTATTATTCCTTCATTGAACGTCATCGCAAATACACGCACAAACTCGTTCATCCTGCGCTGATAGAAAGGAATCCCCCTGTAATTCGGGCTGCCGTTCAGTTCATCGTTTCCATCGCGAATATCCAGATATCCTTTAAGCTCACCCGATTTTATGGTTAATGTGTTTCCATCGGCCCACCTGATATCATATAAATATTCAATATCTTCAAAATTCAGCTTTTCCTCACGCTGCTTTGCAGAAATATAAGATACCTGTGTATGATCGACAAGAGCCTTTCCGCTTACCGTGACACAGAACCTTATGTCGTCCCGGCCGTCGGGAAGTTTGCCGCTTACAACTTCATAAGCCTGAATGTTTATAAGCTGGGACAGTTTGTCCACTAAATAATCACGCTGATCCCTTAAGTCATTTGCGACATTTCCCGTTATTTCATAGTTGTATATCTGCTTGTTAAGTTTTGCTATTTGATCACCTAACGAATTTATCTCTTCAACTTTCGCGTATATAATATTATTTACATCATTCTGGAGGTATTCAAAGTGCTCTGCAATACTGTTGAAATATTTCGCAACCATAATCGCTTTCTCTTTAACGGCGGCACGAACTGAAAGGCTTGAAGGATCTGTTGCCAGCTGCTGCAGGTTATCGTAAAAGTCATTGAGCACCGCATTGAATCCGCTGTCCGATGGTTCATTATACATGGCCTGCATTTGCTCAAGCAGCCTGTCTTTTATATCCCATTCCCCAAGGTACT
>JAAYBO010000035.1 GCA_012730095.1 Clostridiaceae bacterium | reverse complement strand
TAAACAAAGCATAGCTTTTGATATTAAGAGAACCAACTGCTGGCTGTATGACGCTATACCTTCCGGATGCGCGAAGGTTGAGGTTGATGAAATAACCGCGGCATTAAAAGCCGTTAAAAATGAAACAGAGATTGAGAACATAAAAAGATGCCAGATTAGCGACGGAGTGGCAATGGTTAAATTCCTTCTTTGGCTTGATAAAAATATCGGCAGACGGGAAATAAGCGAAATTACGGTTTCCGACAAACTTAAACAGTTAAGGTTTCAGCAGCCCGATAATATCGGCTCAAGTTTTGAAACGATAGCAGGGTATAAAGACCACGGGGCAATTATGCATTATTCCGCTGCGGAAGACAGTAAATATATGCTGGAAGACAAGGGTATGATGGTACTTGACTCCGGAGGGCAGTATCTGAATGGCACAACGGATATTACAAGGACAATTGTTTTCAATGAAATCAGCGAAGAAGAAAAAACTGATTTCACGCTGGTTCTTAAAGCACATATAGCGCTTGCCTCGGCAAAATTCTTATATGGTGCGACCGGCTCCAATCTTGATGTACTGGCACGAAAGCCATTATGGGAACTGGGTCTGGATTATAAATGCGGAACCGGTCATGGAGTAGGCTATTGCCTTAGCGTGCATGAAGGCCCGCAGTCATTTAGTCCCAGACCAAATAAGGCGAAGCTTGAAAAAGGAATGATAATTACTATTGAACCGGGAATTTACAGGGAGGGCAAACATGGTGTAAGAACTGAAAATATGGTTCTTGTTGTTGAGGATGAAAAAACCGAATTCGGACAGTTTATGAGGTTTGAACCACTTACTCTTTGTCCTGTCAGCCTGAAGGGCATAAACCCGGATATGCTTACAGAACAGGAAAAGGAATGGCTTAACACATACCATAAAAAAGTTCTTGAAACCCTATCACCTTATCTGAATGCTGAGGAAAAAGCCTGGCTTGAAGAAAATACCCGCAAAATTTGATAAGCGGGTTTTAATTCATTTATCATAGATATGGAAACAAACTGGTATGTATAGTATAATAAAAACATAAAAGATGCCGTGCTGAATTATCGCCACAAAGAGTTCTTGAAAGCCTGAAAACGGCAGGTATAAAATGGTGATAAAAAATGGGGAATAATGTGGAAGACAGGCAAAACGATATTATGGAGTCGTTTCAATCGCTTTTTGGAAAAGAAGAGCTATTTGCCAGGGTCATCGAGTGCTTTCCCTATCCGATCCAGATTTTTTCCCTTGACGGAACTGCGAGGATGGTTAACAAAGCGGCGCTGGAAGTAATCGGCATACGAAATGTGGAAGATCACATAGGGAAATACAATGTTTTTCAGGATCCTATCGTGCGCAATCTTGGTGTTGTGGATCAGGTGAGGCAGGTATTGAAAGGTAAAACCGTACATCTGACCGATTTCAATGCGCCATACCCTGACATGATTCGGTATTTTAATGTGATGGACAGGGATGTTCAGAGCATAAGCTCAGACATCACCTGTTTTCCTTTAGTAAACGATGGTGGTAAGGTAGAATGCTTTGCCGCCGTTTTTATCATTAAAAACATATACAGAGGAAAAGAAGAAATAGCACGGGCCAAACAATACATAGAAACTCATTGGCAGGAACCCTTTAACCTGGACGAAACGGCAAAAGCAGCATGCCTAAGCAAAACCCATTTCGCAAAGTTGTTTAAGAAGAATACCGGTATAACCGCCCATGAGTATTATATCAATTATAAAATCAGCAAAGTGAAGGAAAAGCTGCTGGACACCAATCTTTCCATTGCCGAGGCTTTCGCTGCCTGCAATATGGATTACAACGGCTATTACGCCAGGATATTTAAAGAGAAAACGGGCGTTTCCCCTTCCGCTTACCGGAAAAGTCTTTAACGGAAATACCTATTTTTTGGAGGGTTTAAAGAATCCGTTTTCGATATTTTCAGGAATTACGGAGCAAAGTTCGGAGGTACCTGATCGTTACAATAGAAGTGTGATTTTTCCTGTTCCAATCGACAACAACAAAATCACACACGGCGTTATTGTCTTTATGCCGTGACCAAACAGGACACGAATAGCATGAATAACCCTGTACTGACATGGTATCTGAAGGATTTAGGCAGCGTATTTGGATGTTGTGATGTAAAATATATTCTATCCGGCTTCGGAGTATGCGATATGTCATCCGTTACGCAAATATATAGAAGCGCATTGTAATAACGATAAAAAACCCTTGCATTGCGAGGGTTTTTGAATAAACTTGTGGCGGAGGAGGTGGGATTCGAACCCACGTGCCCGGTTAAGGACAACTCGATTTCGAGTCGAGCTCGTTATGACCACTTCGATACTCCTCCATATTTGTTTAAAACAAAACGGGATAGGCTCCTGCTCCACTTCTTGCAGGTAACCAGTTTTGCTGCATCCAATAGACGCTTATACATTTTAACCTACGATGCATTCAAAGTCAATAACAGATGCAGCCTATATATCTCCTTACCATATACTTCATTTGCCTGTTCTTTTTAACCGGAAAAATTCTTTCAAAAGCTCGGCGCATTCGTCCTCCATAATGCCGCCGTATACGGTAACTCGATGATTTAATTCATTTAAAATAAAAACATCGGTTACCGATCCGCAGGCGCCGGCCTTCGGGTCGTAAGCGCCGAAGTACAGGTTTCGTATTCTTGCGTTTATAATTGCGCCCGCACACATTATACATGGCTCAAGAGTAACGTATATATCACAGCCATCCAGATGCCAGGTTTGCAAAAGCCGGCATGCAGCCTCAATTGCGATAATTTCAGCATGGGCTGTGGCTGATTTCATTGTCTCTCTCAGGTTGAATCCGGCCGAAATCACTTTATTGTTCTTAACAATTACGGCTCCGACCGGAACTTCATCCTTATCAAAGGCTTTACGGGCTTCTTCAATTGCAGCGCGCATATAAGGATTCATTAAAATATATTTCCTCCTTAATTTTCCGGTTAGTAATCCATTTCAATTTAATGCAGGCATAAAACTAAAATAAAAAACTGTTTTACAATAACGGAAACTTTATCGGAATACAGCGCTTTTTTCCGTCATTGTACAATAGCTCAATAAGCAAAGTCAAAACGGCAAATAATCCGCACCATATATGCTATTTCGTACGAAACAAATTATATCATTAGTACTTTAATCATGCTATAATTTTCTTAATCAATTTCTTCTCGTTTATAACATACGAGGATTAAAAACAATGGAGAAACCGAATGATTTAAATCAAAACAGTCTGAATATGATTCAGATGTCACTTAATAATTCCCTTAGCAAGGGGGAGTTATTCTATAACATTATTGACTTTTTTCCATACCCGATCGAGGTATATGCGCGGGATGGGACGATGATAATGGTTAACCGCGCAATGCTCCGGGAGTTTGATGTTCCAGGTAAAGATATCGTAATAGGAAAATACAATATATTCAAAGATCCGGAAATGGAAAAAGCAGGACTAAGCGCTTTGGTCAGGGATATATTCGACGAAAAGACCAATACGGTGACGGATATAAAAGTGCCTTTTAAATCGATACGCAGATCCTATAAATCAGGAAGATCCGATATCTACGCCAAGTATCAGGATGCAATAACTTTTCCTATACTGGATAAGGCAGGCGGCGTATCGAATGTGGGAGTTCTTTTTATTACCAGAAGAGTATATAAGGGAAATCCCGGAATCGCAAGAGCGTTGGAATATTTGGAAGATAACTGGAACAAAGCATATAACCTGAAAGAAGTGGCAAAAGCCGCAAATTTAAGCCCCTATCATTTCTCACGTGTTTTTAAAAACGATACCGGGTTAACGCCGTACAGCTATTATATGAAAATAAAGCTTGAAAACCTGACAAAAATGCTCTGCGATGAAAACTATACAATCAGAGAGGTGTTCAATGTGTGCGGTATGCCATATTCCGGCCATTCTTTCAGTGTTTTTAAAAAATATGCAGGTGTAACTCCCAAACAGTATCGCAAAAAAAAATGAGATAAAAAGATAGCAATATTCCGATATTTTTTCAAGTGATATGTCATATATAATTTGCAATGTTTTCTATATTCTAATATTAACCTGCGGTTCGCTTTATTTGGCTGCCGTCATTTCGACTCGTTAAAACAATGATAGTGGTAAATTAAATGTCAATATATTTAAAATCGAGGAGGGTTTTTTATGGGTAAAAAGATATTTGCTGTTTTATTAATTCTGACTATTGCCTTTTCTATGGCAGCATGCGGAAAAAAGAAAAAAAGTAATGATAAATCCACGCAGTCAGGCAGCAAGCAGACTGTCGAACAGGTCAGCAATGGAAAAGAGGAAGTTGATGAAACATCGCAGGCTACTGAAGTGAACGAAGCTGAAGCCGGCGAAGATAAAGCGCAGCAGGACAATGGTTCATCAAGCGGGATTAATTATGTGTCCGGGGAAGAACTGTTAGCATTCTACACAGCGTTTGATGATGCTATTAGTAAGTTTGAACAGCCTATAAACGAATACGCAACCGAAGATTTTTCATTGATCGATGTTGGTATGGATCCCCTGGCTCCGCTCACTCCGATACTTAACATGGGCATGTATGACAGCCTTGAAGTATTCGGCACTGATGAAGGACAATACAGGGAAAAAAGCGGAGGCGTTATTAAGTTTGGCAAGGAATTTACGCGCGAGGAAGACGGGTTCGACCCGAAAAATAAAAAAGGTGATGTTGTAAAAGAAGAAGGACAACTTGATACCTCTGCAAATACATTAACATATGAGTATACTGTCAAACGGTCCGGCGAATTGATAGAAAGGGTAGTTGAAGAAGTGGTTATGCTGCCCGACGGCACCTTCATTGCACAGGTTTTTTCAAAGTATATTCCCCGGGACGAAAGAATTCAAGATAAGGGTAATGCTTATTTTATTCGCTGCGGTAAGGATGAACTAGTAATTATCAAAGCCAGCTTTGAACCTGATGTAAATTTCACGTACAACTCAATTGTGGGAAAAGGAGATATTTCACCTGAGGATATGGCACAGGGCTATGCAAAATTAAGGAAAACAACGGTGCGGGACGGTAAAACAACCGTTGAAAAATATTGATATTACACCATACCGCTTAAAATAATGGATATCTATTATCCCTGCCTTATTGTGAAGCAGGCTGGTCTTTCCGCTTAGCTGCGTTGCAGCCTATGCAGCATGGCGTGTTAAAATTGTAAGGTAGTTTTTACCTTAATTTATAGTATACAAGGCTGTGTTATTAAAAATAATAAAGCCCAAGGCTTTTGTTTCTAAAAAGCCCTGGGCTTTTTAGATTGTTTTGGATAATGACCATAGCAAATCAAAACCGGAATTTAGCGTAGAGCATGTGCATATATTTTCATAGAAGGGAGGCATGCTTTTTGTTAAAAGTGAAATATAAGATAATTTTGCTTATTGTATGCCTGCTAATTTTTATTTTACTATCAAAAACGTTATATAATAAAAAGGAAGAGCCCGAAAAATTTGTGAAGCCTTATACCGATCTTGAAGTAATTGTTTATAACACAAGAGAGCAAGTCATAAGGTATATGAATTTGGAAGAATACATTGTAGGAGTTGTCGCTGCTGAAATGCAGGCAAGCTTTTCAATTGAAGCGTTGAAAGCACAGGCGGTAGCGGCACGTACATATACGCTTGGCAGAGCAATTGGGAAATACGGGACTGCATGGGAAAACCATTTCGGATCTCATGTCTGTACCAATCCGGCGCACTGCCAAGCCTATATACCTAAGGAACTGTACAGTACATGGTATCCTAAAGCCGATGTGGAAAAGAGCTGGCAGAAAGTAGAACAGGCTGTATACGAAACGGCAGGCCTTATACTGACTTATGAAGGTGAAATAATAAATCCGCTGTACCATGCTAACAGCGGCGGTATAACCGAGGATGTACAGGAAGTATGGAGCTCGGTCAGCCAAATTCCATATCTGAGCAGAGTCTATAGTGAGGGTGAAGATGGTTATTCAAGCTATGAAAAAAAGGTTGTGTTCAGCGGCGACGAATTTAGAAAAATACTTAAAAAAACATACCCTGATATCGTATTTTCAGGTGAGCTCTCCGAAGATATTGAAGTAATTCAGTATACAAGCAGTAACAGGGCTAAGGAAATAGTGATTGGAAACACTGTGGTACCGGGAACGAAATTCCGTGAAATGTTCTCCCTTGCGTCAACACAGATAGAGATTTATTTTCCCGGCGATGATACCATTGAAATCATAACATTCGGTTTCGGGCATGGTGTAGGGATGAGTCAATGCGGAGCGAATGAACTGGCGGAAAAAGGGAAAGATTATGAGTATATACTTCAGTATTATTATACGGGAGTAGAAATAGAACCTATTCCTGAGGAAATTGCCACCGATTTAAAAAAGAAATAGCCCCAGTATTTAAAGTAATTTCAATTTTTCTGTTCCATATTCTACGACAATACCAAAAAAATTCCTCACATGTATAATTCCACTTCCGGTGGAAATAATATTTTCTGGAGGTGGACATTGTGAATAACAAAGGTTTCTATAATAACAATAAAGAGTGGGCTGAAAAAATAAAAAGTTTTTTCAGAGAAAGCGGCTTTTATATCATGATTGTCCTGGGATTGTGCATTCTTGCGGTGGGAGCGGTATATTTCACAACAAATCATTTAATCTCCTCGCCGGAAAAAAATGACGATGATTTGGTACCTAATGAAATTCAAACCGAGATTGATGATGATAAGGAATACGTAATTGTAGATGATAACACAAGACAGGACGACGGCATAGCAGTCGGGGAAACTGAAGACCCTGATGTACAGGAGGATTTTCCGTTCGATTTCGGTTTGGAGGATGACGACGACGATTATTTGGTTGCCGAGGATTCGGATGATTTAGAAGAAGAGGATGAGTCAGGTATTGAAACCGCGGCTAAACCGACTGCAGCTCCTACCATAGAGCCAAAGCCGACGAAAGCACCTGATAAACCGGCTGAAAATGCCCAAAACGATGAATCAGAGGAAGTAATTAAGCTGTTTGGTTCAAAACCTGTTTTCGTTATGCCGGTTAAAGGGAAAATTCAGATGGACTATGCTATGGACAGGTTGCTGTATTCAAAAACTCTTGATGAATGGCGGACCCACAGCGGAATTGATATATCGGCGCCGAGAGGAGATGTTGTAAAAGCCGCGGCGGATGGTTATATCAAAGAGATTAAGAACGATCCCTGCTACGGAATAACCATTACGATTGATCATGAAAACGGTTATAAGACGATATATTCAAACCTTGCCAGCAGCAGCATGGTCAGCACAAACCAGAAAGTTAAGGCGGGAGATGCAATAAGCAGCGTCGGAAACACGGCTATATTTGAATGCATGGATCCTCCGCATCTTCATTTTGAAGTATACCGGAACGATAAACTGATTGATCCGAAAACAGTACTTCCTGAATTGGGTGAATAAGATGTCACTGTATTGGTACCGGAACGAACGCCATAGAAGCCTTATTTACTTCTAAAACATAACCAGGTGGTAATGTGCATATAAATATTAACAGAAACACCTCAAGCCAGGCAGGTTCTGATGCTGTAGGAGGGAATCGGTTTTGAAACAATATATTGAAGAAAGGGCGCTGGAGCTGGGAGCATTCATTATTGAAAACAGGACTACCGTTAGGGCAGCCGCCCAAATGTTTGGGATTAGTAAGAGTACCGTGCACAAGGATGTTACCGAAAGGCTTAAAAAGCTAAATCCATCCATGGCAAAACAAGTTAGAAGAATTCTGGAAGAAAATAAAGCGGAAAGACACATACGAGGTGGAGAAGCCACACGGATAAAATACAAAAAGGATGAAAGAAGGGCCGGATAAAATCCGGTCTTTTTTTTGTAATGTATGTTACTGTGCCGTTAGCTATAAAAAAACAAAACTTTCTTCAATATGGTATGTAATGGTACTATCACATAAAGAATCATTTCAATGAAGCTTTGTAATCTGATACCGGCTTATACCGAAGAACTGCGTCTTTCAAATGCATTAAACATGATTCGCGGGGGGTGTACCTCCATTAATGCTATAGCTTTAAAGAATGGCTATAAAAATGCAGGATATTTTAGCAAATGTTTCAAGGGGAAATATGGAATCAACCCTTCTGAATTAATAAAGAATGATTAAGGTAACAGAAGAGAGGCGGCTTGCCAACCCTAAATTTTTCTTGCATTTCATAAAGAATATGTTAATATAAAAATAGACAAAAAACGGCATGGAATGGAACATCCGTGTTCCGCTCCAAATCTTTTTGTACGGGGAATAATGTCTGTTATCGGTTTTCGATGGACATAATACAAATATTCCTTATTTTTTCAAATAAAATGGGTTCAATACGGAAAAGGGGATGTCACGATTGGGTCTTGGTCTTGATATAGGAATTGATTTGGGAACTGCGACTATATTGGTCTATATAAAAGGCAAGGGTATTATTTTAAGAGAACCTTCGGTAGTCGCACTTGACAAAAACACAAACAAAATGCTCGCTGTAGGAGAAGAAGCAAGGAAAATGCTCGGAAGAACACCCGGAAATATAGTGGCTATAAGGCCGCTTCGTGAGGGTGTTATTTCTGATTACCAGGTAACGGAAAGGATGCTGAAACATTTTATCAACAAGGTCTGCAGCAGAAGCTTGTTTAAGCTGTTTAAGCCGAGGGTGATGATTTGTGTTCCAAGCGGTGTAACCGAAGTGGAAAAACGTGCTGTTGAGGATGCCGCAATTCAGGCGGGGGCCAGAAGGACATATCTTATAGAAGAACCTATCGCGGCCGCGATAGGTGCGGGAATAGACATAACAAAGGCCTGCGGCAGTATGGTCGTTGATATTGGAGGAGGAACAACCGATATAGCGGTTATTTCTCTTGGAGGAACAGTAGTTAGTTCTTCAACAAAAATTGCCGGTGATAAGCTTGACGAAGCAATTGTGCGTTATATGCGCAAAAAGCATAATATTATGATTGGCGAGCGCACTGCGGAGGAAATGAAAGTACAGATCGGGACAGTTTTCCCAAGACCTCAGGAGGTTTCAATGGATGTAAGGGGCAGAAACCTTGTTTCAGGCCTCCCAAAAACAATACGAATAACATCAACGGAGATTATGGAAGCTATGGAGGAGCCTGTATCGAGCATAACCGAGGCGGTACATTCGGTGTTGGAGAGAACGCCGCCAGAGCTTGCCGCGGATATCAGCGACAGGGGAATTGTAATGACCGGCGGGGGTAGTCTTGTGTATGGCCTTGATAAGCTTCTGCAGCACAGGACCGGAATCAATGTTGTTATTGCCGAGGACGCCGTATCATGCGTAGCCCTTGGAACGGGAAAAGTTCTTGATAATATTGAAATTTTGCATAACGCCAGCATGGAGAAATCAAACTACCGCAGATAAAACCTTAAATCGATAAGGAAGCCGCAGCCGGAACGCTGCGGTTTTTTATTTATTCTGTTATGTTAAACTCTATTGTTTCCGATAAAACATATGAATAAATAATTTTGTTCACAAAATTCGGTTGTGCGTTTGAAATCGGTTATGGGACAAAAATCAATTATATTCCATAAAGGAAGGATAATATGATTCGCGGGCTGTATACTTCAGGCTGGAGCATGCTGGTTCTGAACAAAAAGATGGATGTGCTGTCGAATAATCTTGCAAATGTATCGACAAACGGATACAAGAAGGATACTGTCGTTCTTGAGGGGTTTCCGGAGCTTCTTGCGTCAAGGCTTTATGACAATAAATACGGGATTGCGGCTGGCGTACCGGTTGGAGATCTTTCATTCAGCAACGATATAGGCGAAATACATACAGATTTTCGGCAGGGAAATCTTATACATACGGAAAGCCTGCTTGACATGAGCATAAAAGACGACGGCAGAGCCTTTTTTTCCGTTGCCGTTCCCTCTGACGAAGGGTATAGAGAATTCTACACCCGTGACGGAGGGTTTTCATTAAATACAAACGGTCAGCTTGTGACAAAACAGGGCTATTATGTTTTAGGACAAAATGGTGTTATCCGGCTGAATGGAGACCAATTCACAGTTGAAAGCGACGGAACAATTATTCAAAACGGACAAACTATTGACAGGCTTCAAATAAGGCAGTTCTCAAACCCGGACACTCTTCGGAAAAATGGGGAGAATCTGTTAAGTCCGACTGAAGAAACAGCCGAAGAAAATTTTACGGGTCAGGTTGTACAATGTTATATTGAGCAGTCAAATGTTGATTCTATCCGTGAAATGGTTGATATGATTTCCCTTCTTCGAAGTTATGAAGCCAACCAGCGCATAATAACGGCAATGGATGGTACCCTTGAAAAAGCCGTTAATGAAGTGGGAAGAGTGTAAACAGAAGTTATTGATGGCTGAATGCTTGAGAATTATATATAGTTTATTGGTAAAGTTACAGGCTAAGGTTGAAAGGATGATAAAGTATGATGAGAGCGCTTTGGACGGCCGGCTCCGGGATGAAGGCAATGCAGTTCAATGTGGATACTATTTCAAATAATCTTGCGAATGTTAATACAACCGCTTACAAAAAAGAAAGGGCTGAATTTGAGGATTTACTGTATGTCACGATTGAGCGTGCATATATGATGGAAGAACAAGGACGGCCGGTGAATCTTCAGGTTGGGCACGGAGCGGTTGCACGTTCAATTTCGAGGGATTTCACATGGGGCAGTTTGCAGCAGACTGAAAACCAGCTGGATTTTGCGATTGTCGGTGATGGATTTTTCAGTATCAGGTATGCCGACGGCAATATCTACTATACCAGGGACGGAAGTTTTAAACTGTCTGTTACCGAAGATGGAAACATGCTCACCACGGCAAGGGGATATCCTGTTCTTGATGAAAACGGGGAGCCTGTGTATTTTGATTATCCGCTTGAACAGATGGTAGTTTCGGAGCAGGGGGAAGTATCGTACAGGGACGAGGAAGGCTTTATAATCCCGACCGGACAGAGGATTGGCGTGTTTAAATTTAATAATCCGCAAGGCCTTGAATCTATCGGTGGAAATATGTATTCTGAAAACAGCGCCTCAGGTTATGCCGTGTTTGATGAAGAACTTGGGGAGCCCAGCATAATCCGCCAGGGATATCTGGAAGCTTCGAATGTTCAGGTTATTGAGGAAATGGTTAAGCTGATCATTTCCCAGAGGGCCTATGAATTGAATTCAAAGGCCATAACATCGGCTGATGAAATGATGGGAATAGCAAATAACCTTAAAAGATAAATCATCTAAAAAGGAGTAACATCGCATAATGAAAATCGACAGAATCGGTTCTGTTGATATAACGGCCGGTATCGAAAGAAAACAGGTAACTGAAGAGCAGAAATTTGAACAGTATTTAAGAAAAGCATACTCCGATGGAGATAAGCAACAGCTTAAAAACGCATGCAAGGAGTTTGAGGTGCTTTTCATGCAAATGATGTACAAGCAGATGAAAAGGACCGTACCAAAAAGCAGCCTCCTGCCCGAAAGCACGGGAAGACGGATATTTGAAGAAATGCTTGATGAAGAGCTTATAAATAACGCAAAGGAAAGAGGAGTGGGGATAGCGGATATCCTATACCGGCAGTTAAGCCTGAATATGGATAAGATGTTTACGGTAAGTCATGAAGAGAAAACAAAATAACAGTGTGCGCATAACTGTTTTTATATTAATTTTGCTTGTTATTATTAGCATAGACCCATCAATAAAACATTTGGATGGGTCTTATTCATATGAAGATGAACCTTCTGAAATAACACCGGTGATAACGGAAAAAGCCGACAAAGTCGAACCGGTTATTTATATAAAAGAGGAGATGGAAATAAACGGGAAACCACAGGTTGTTTATTTCCTAACACTTGACTTAAGTGATTCCGAGCTTTCGGTATTTCCCGTCCTGGCCAAGGACAGAATATTTGGATTTGAGCTGTTAAGCGAAATGGATAAAAGATACGAAGCTCTGGCATCGGTAAATGCCGGCTTTAATTTTTCATACGGCCAGCCTTCCGGGTTCCTGGTAAGTAATGGAAGGATATTGACAGGAAGCCTCGGATACGGCAGGATATTATTAATAAAGGATAAAAAAGCGTGGTTTGTTGATGCTCCTGCTGAGGTTTGGATAGAATGCGACGGAGAGAAGATCCCCGTCGACTGGGTAAACCCGTATCCTGCGGAACAGGGAATAATCATATATACACCCGAATATGGACCGACCGACAGGATTGATAAAAGGCATTCGGTATGCGTTGTAAAAAACGGCAAAGTGGTTTCGTCCGGTATTTTCGATACTGAAGCGGAAATACCGGATGACGGTTATTTGATAGTGGACCTGGAAATAGAAAAATCCGTTATTTCCCGGTTTTATGCCGGACAGGAAGTGATGATCCGGTGGGTGGATCAAGCGGAGCAAGGATACCAGTGTTCCGGTTCCCTTGTTGAAAACGGGGTAAATGTTGCAAAAGACACAGACCCCTGGGCAGGCAGCATGGAAATACCAACACCGCGCACAGCGGTCGGAATCAGGGACGATTCGACACTTGTGTTTGTGGTTGTCGACGGAAGGCAGCCGGGCTACAGTATCGGAGTTACCGGAAAGCAGCTTGCGGATATTCTTATATCGGCGGGAGTGACAGAAGCCGCCTTGCTTGACGGGGGAGCTTCAAGTCAGATGATTGTGGACGGCAGGATAGTAAACAAACCGTCCACTGGAAAAGAGCGCCTGATAGCCTCGGCTTTTATAACAAGGCATAAGATGTCTACCACCTCTATAGATGGCGAGCACCTGCTACCAAGACCAGACAGTGAGTAAAAATCTCCCGCCCCGCTAAAACTGAGCTGATCGTTCCGCTCTGCTGTACTGCTCACCCATGCGGCTTGGTGTGTTGAAATTGCTAAGCAGTTTCTCCCGTTGTTTTAAAGTAGGGCGGGAAACTGTCCTTTGCCTCAATAAAACGAAAAGGAAGTGTGTTTACATATGAAAAAGGTTAAAACCCTGGTTACTGTTCTGTTAACTATTGTTTTGCTTGCCCAAAGCACTTTAGTTTTCGGATTTTCAGAGCATGAGCGAATCGATCTTCTCTTTCCTGAGAACTTAAGGACAGTCACATATTTTCAAGGTGTAATCACACCCGATATACTGTTACAGCTTAAAACACTTCCACCGGCTGACGCCCTTAATACTCTTAATGTGTTAAGGGGTGATGGTACCGGAAATCTGATGCTTGACGAAACAGCAACCCGCGCGGAAGGCGCTGCAATGCTTGTAAGGCTTTTGGGAGCCGAAGACAAAGCTTTTGAGCGAAATCACCTTCACCCGTTTACAGACGTACCGGATTGGGCGGATCCATATGTCGGCTATTTATATCAAAATGGCCTGACAATAGGTATAGGCAATAACTTATACGGTTCAAGCGCACCGATCGACGAAAAATCATATATAGTATTCCTTTTAAGAGCGCTTGGATACCGGGACGGAAACGGAGAGGATTTCACATGGAATACCGTCGAACAGGCAGCGGTTGACGCAGGGCTGCTGGTGAAGGGAGAGGCTTTGGCAGATGGTTATGATTTTAAACGAAGCCGGCTCGCGCAATTATCATGGAGGGCAATGTTTCTAAATCACAAACGGGAATATAAAAGCTTGATATCATTTCTATACGACAATGGGATGGTTTCGTATTCAAGCCTGGAAAAACTTCTAATTCCGGTAAACGTACCGGTTATAAACAAGTGGTTGGAATGCCTTCCGGAATTAGAGAACGCGTTTATTAACCATATCGAAAAAATAGAATTATCAATTGATGAAACAATGGCAAAAACGAACTGGCAAAAGTATCTTTCTCATGTAATGGAACGCGCTGTAATCTCAACAGGTGTTTTCTACAGGGGCTATTTGTCGGAATTATGGCAGGAGGAGGAAGGCTATAAGCTGTACATTACGCCGCGGTATGTAAATACGTTGAAGCAGGATCAAATACTATTTTCGATGCTGGATGATATAACAAGGATTGTAATTAAACCGGGAATAACTGATTATGAAAAGGAATTGGCGTTTCATGATTTAATAATTAAAATTATAGAATATGATACCAGTTTTGAAATATATGATGATATTCCAAAGTCATCTTCACATGCGCTTGGTGCCCTTGAAACAGGGGCAGCGGTTTGCGAGGGCTACTCCCAGTTAATGATGCTGCTTCTAAACCGGGCAGGCATACCATGCCGTATGGTAACAGGAGTAGCGGATGGAGAGCCTCATGCATGGAATATGGTTTTATTAAACGGCGATACTTACCATGTGGATGTAACATGGGACGATCCGGTTCCGGTTGAAGGAAATACGGAAAGAAACCTGGTCCATTATGATTATTTTAATATAACCGATGCGGAGATTGGGAAAAGCCATACCTGGATAACGGCGGATTATCCCGCTTGCGTTAAAACTGCGGAAAACTATTTTGTTAAAAACAACATACTTATAGATGGTGTAGATAGTTTAATAAGCGCATTGGAAGAGGCTGTTAAAAGCGGTAAAGCCGAGTGTATGTTCAAGTTGAAAAATATCGAATTGAAAACCGTTGATATAGGAAATATCATAAACGATATTAACCGCGATTCAGATTACATACTGGCGGCTTTTTCATACAGCTATAGTCCGGAATCACAAGTAATAAGTTTCATGATGGAATACAAATAAATAAAGGGGTCAGGCTTGAATTATTTACTTATTCCTTGCCATGCTCATCACAAAGATATCAATCATAAAAGCAAATAATTCAAGCAAACCCCATCAACAATCAATTAAATTACTTCTTCTAAAAGAATTTGAGCTATTTCCGGGCATATCAGGTGAAGGCTTTTAACTTCGCCTTCCGCTTCCTGGCTGTTTATTGTGGCTACAATGTTCGTTTCGGAACCATAACTGGTTATTTCAATAGAAGCACCGCCTATAAGACCGATGGTAAGCTTATTGCCCGTTATCATCATGATATAAAATGAATCATCAACCCTGGCATTGTTAAACGCTTCGACAATCAATGGATACTCTTCCGGGGCATATGTTTTAACTGTTTCCCCCATCAGGTTGTATAAGGTTATATCGGTGATATCATCGGGGAAAATGGCTGCACCGACAGTTGGTACGGTCTTCTCTTCCAGTATATTCCGTATACCATCGTTAATAGTACCATCAACGACCCAAACTTCCTCGTCCTCAATTTCTATAAGAATATATGGATATGTCAGCGCCTGGGTAACCATCATGTCCGGCGGCGGACTGATAACCTGTGCTGTAAGGTAAATGCTTCCGGGAGCAACCATCGTTACGCTTTCAAGATTTATTGAGTATCCTCCGGTAGGCTTTTC
>JAAYBO010000034.1 GCA_012730095.1 Clostridiaceae bacterium | reverse complement strand
CGATTTCTTTAGTGACGCCTATAAACCCCTTCCAATCGAGAAGGATCAACAATTCCCCAATATGCCGGCTTTGCGTGCATATTCTTATCAAACGGAAGCGGTGCGTCGGTACGTCTCACGGGAAACGAATGCAGCCAGGTGTGCCTGTCCGATATACCCCAAAACAATACAGCGCTTACTGTTTCTTTGTTGTTTCTTAATGCTTCGAACAACTCATTGTAACGTTGAGCCTGTTTTTCCATAACATGATTCGGAATGTCATCGCCGTAATCGCTGCGGTCGTTCCAGGCGTAGATACTCATATCCAGTTCGGTAATAATATTGTCCAATCCTAATTCGGCGAACTTTTCCATCGATTTAATTATTTGTTCAACAGGAGGCCAATGGATATTTATATGGGTTTGATGCCCAACGCCGTCAATGGGCACTCCGTTATCAAGCATTTCCTTAACCAGTTCGTACAACCGGTCTCTTTTTACGGGATCATCAGTCCCATAATCATTAATGTATAGTTTTAGATCCGGTCCGCCGGCATCACGAGCGGCGCGAAAAGCCGTTTCTATATATTCCGTTCCGGTAATCCGGTACCAAAGGCTATTTCGCATTCCGTCCGGATCCGACGGTTCGATTACTTCATTTACAACATCCCATGATCGTATGTCGTCTTTGTACCGCCCCACAATTGTGCGAATGTGAGTTTCAAGCCGCTCAAGCAGAAGCTTTTTGTTAGCTTCGCGTTTTTCCGGGTCGGTTTCCTCCGCCATCGGATTGCCGTCAGCATCGATAAAAAACCAACCTGGAGTTTGATTGTGCCATACAAGCGTATGGAAGCGTACCTCCATTCCATTCTCTTTTGCGAATTTTACAATTCTATCGGCTTTCGTCCATTGAAAAATACCCTCTCTCGGCTGTATAGCATCAGGTTTCATCGCATTTTCGGCAACCAGCATGTTTACATGTATTTTCAGCAGCTCACTCGTCAGACCGGTTGTATGGCCGGGTTCAATTGCGGCACCAATAGGAAAATAATCTTTGTATATTTCCGAAATAGATGGAATATCCGTTTCAACCGACGGCTCAGTTTGTATTTCATTTAACTTTGCGTTTTTATCCGATTCGTCCTTTTCAGTGCCCTGACCTGCGTGATCATCATTTATATTATCCGTATCTGACTGTTCGCGATTTTCCGCGAACGAATCTTCATTTCTTTCCGCTTCTCTCTTCCCTGAGCCGTTTGCCGCCTTCAGAACAGCAGCGATAGTTATTAATGCCAGTGCGGCGATCATGGCTGCGAACGCTAATTTATTTTTATTTCCAAACATAAAATACCTCCCTGTTTTTGTTTTCGTATCACCCGACAATTCCCGTCCGCCAGTCAGCCAGGGCAAACATAAATGAATCCCCACATTGCCTTCTGCTGCGCATATGTCCTCTTTATCTTTTCGGTTTTCCATATCACTTTCAATTTTACTCACCCCCTATGAAAAACCTTCGGCATCAATCGCGTTGCCATTAATCAGCACCGGCACGGTATTATAGTTAACAATTACATAAACACCGTTTTCATAGTCCGTACGGTATACTCCGTCTTCCAGCATCCGGTGAGAGACGATTTGCCGGTTCCTTACTTTTGTCAATAACTTATTTACATCATGATACATTTGCTGCGCCACGTCAATCCATTGACTGTAAAGAACAGAGTTCAGGTAATCGTATTCTGTTTCCTTTATCATGTAGTTTGGTTTATAAATCCATGTAAAATAAACATTTGAACCGTATTCCATACACTTAAGCACATATTGCCGGAAATTTGTGTAAGTAGACACATTTTTACGGTGAACCGGAATATTCAATAAACCAGCGTATTACCATTTGATAAAAAGGAATCATGTTATCGGTAACCTTGAATCTGTTGCTTGTTAACGGTACATTTGTTATATCTGTCAAATATGGCCAGGCGTATGCATTAGCACAATCTTTGGAATTGCATATAGATATGTCAAAAAAATGGGATAATTAATTGGTAACTTCTTTCAGCATTAAGAAGAGCCCAATGCCGGGCTCTTCTTAATACGCTTTATTTACTTTTAAAATAATATCTTTAGTTAGGTGAATCCGTTTCCTGTTATAATTTGAATTTCAGCACCAAATCCTCAAGATTCTTAGTTAATTCCTCCAACATTTCCATTCTGCTTGACACTTCCTGCAAATTGGCTGTTTCTTCCTGAACAGTTGCCGAGATATCCTGCGATGCTATTGTATTT